>NZ_JACSWB010000164.1 GCF_016888135.1 Leptolyngbya sp. CCY15150 | reverse complement strand
CGTCGATGTCAACGGGAGGGGCTGCCACGAAGGCAATGATGAAACAGATGGTGGCGGTGAGCAGGGTGGGGATCATCAGAACGCCGAACCAGCCTACATAGAGGCGGTTTTCGGTGCTGGTGACCCAGTTACAAAACTGCTCCCACAGATTGGCGCTTTCGCGCTGCTGTAGAGTTGTGGTCATATTTATCAGTGCTTAGATGTATCTAAAGTGTTACGCACGTTTAAGTGCATGAGTTAAGATTACGACAATTATTGAGTTTTGTAAAGGGTTGACTTCATAATTCTTGGTTGATGGTTTAAGTTTCTTGGCAGTTTGTTGAGTTTTTCTTCAGAATAGCAGGACGACTCAGGACAACAGAGCGCTTGCTCCACAAGGCTTTTGAGTTCAGACATGAAAAAACCGCTGAACCTAGGTTTCATCAGGCTGGCGGCAGGGGGTAGTTTGTTTCGTTTTTGTTACAAAATGCCTAGGAGGTCGGATAGCGACTTTCTAGGTGTGAGTAGGGTTGTGCCTGACGCATCAGCCGGGGGGCCAGGTCATCGACCGTCCGCCCAAAATGTGGAGGTGGAGATGATCAACAGTTTGTCCGCCATCAGATCCTGTATTGATCACCACCCGGTAGCCGTTGGTTAATCCCTCTTGTTCTGCCACCCGCTTGACGGTTAGCAGCAGGTGTCCCATGAGGGCATGGTCTTGGGATTCCGCATCGGCCAGCTTCGGGATAGGTTTCTTAGGGATCACCAGAATATGGACAGGGGCTTGGGGGGCAATGTCTCGGAATGCTAGTACCAGATTGTCTTCGTAGACGATATCGGCAGGGATCTCGCGGTTAATAATTTTGCTGAACAGGGTTTCACTCATAGGTCGTGAGATTGAAAGGTTAGGTCAGGCTGGGGATCTGGACGTTTTGCGCCTTGTCTTCATCCGGGTGAAGGACAAGAAGACTTGACCAGACCAGAACTGTTGTTATTGTATGGGCTACGGCCTGTTCATAGAAGGACGCATGGGCAGAGCCTGGCGATCAGCCAACGTCTCATCTTTGCGACCGATCCCACCGAGATTCTCATAGTTCTGATTGGCAAGACAGGCGATTAGGGCGGATCGCTCTCATCTAGGGGCGCAATATTCTCGGTGCGGCAATCATTGAGCCATTGGCGAGTAGCCTCAGCCAGAACGCCGTAGCTGGTGTCGCGGGGCGGCGTGATCGGCTGCCCATCAGGATAGTTTGCCAATCGGGAGAACATCATGACGAAGCGCCAACCGCTAGGCGTTTCGGTGAGAAATACCCAGTGATAATGCTCCAAGAGACGGGCTTCCGTAGCGGTGTATTGGCGTTCGAGGGTGACAAAAAAGACTTGGGGCGGCGCTGCTCCCGTGGTGGGATTGTACTGTCCGGGGCCGAGGGTGAGGGGAGCAAAGTCGGGTTTTTCTGCCAGCAGCACGTAGGACTGTTGGCGATCGCTCTCCAATAAACTAGCGGCCCGTTGGCTGGTGCGGTTGGCATAGCTAGGCAGGTCGCGCAGCAGCAGGGTGGTCAAGGTGTCGAGGTCGGCGGGGCAGGCCATGTCGGGCCGGATAAACGTATCGGTTGGTTCATCCGGCATAGGGTTAGCGATCGCGGGTGATCTCGCTGGCCATCCCGTGAGGGCGATCGCCAGGCAAGCGATGAGGGTAGTATGCAGGTAACGTCCCATGGGTAACCTCGGATAAACCTTGGACTAGAGCGAGTCGTTCATGCCGATCGTCAGCCATCGTCAACCTAGATCGTCACAAATGCGCTGAAACGCTGCAACGGGATCCTCCGCAGCGGTAATCGGTCGGCCAATCACCAGGTAATCGGCTCCAGCCTGCACCGTGGCTTCGGGAGTAAACACCCGCCGCTGGTCGCCAGCGATCGCCCACGTGGGGCGGACACCAGGGCATACCAGTAGAACCTCTTGACCGAGCGATCGCCGCAGGGGTTCCACTTCTTGGGGCGAACAAACGATGCCGGAAATGCCCGCTGCTTGGGCTAGCAGGGTGAGTTGCAGAACATAGTCCGGCAATTCTAGAGGCACCTTCAGTTCAAACGCTAGGGTGCGGGAGTCGATGCTGGTTAACACCGTTACCGCCAAAAGCTGGGGTGCGGGGTATCCAGCGGCGATCGCTCCCTCCTGGGCAGCCTGCACCGCTTGTTCTAGGGCAACTTTACCAGCCGGCGCATGGACGGTCATCAGATCGACACCGTAGCGACCAGCGGCCCGACAGGCTCCGGCCATGGTGTTGGGAATATCGTGAAACTTCAGGTCTAGAAAGATGCGCTTTTGGCGAGCCTTGAGTTCCGCCAGAATGGCAGGGCCACAGCTCACGAATAGCTCCAGACCGACCTTCCAAAAGGTGACATCCGGCAAGCGATCCAGCCAAGCGATCGCCTCCTGTTCGGTGGATACATCCAAGGCAACAATCACACGCTCTTGGGGCGATAGGGTCATGGTCATTCTCCTAGGGCACCAGCCGCATAAACCGCTTTTTGCCCACCTGCAGCACCTTGCCCACCAGCTCCTCGGCGGAAAAGTCTAGATCGACATCTTGAATGCGATCGCCATCGAGACGCACCGCACCGCCCTGCATTTGCCGCCGACCATCGCCGCTGCTTTTGCACAGGCCCGTGACCCCAAGAATGTAGAACAGCTTCGCGGGAAACTGCACATCCGCCAAGGAAAATTCCGGCACCGCTTCCGCTTGGGCAGCCTGCCCTTGCACCAGGGTCAGAGCGGCTTTCTGGGCATCGAGGGCCGCTGCTTCGCCGTGGTATTGCTGCACCACATCCAGCGCCAGCAATTTTTGGCGATCGCGAGGATTCTCCGGCAGTTGATCCAGCGGCAGATGGGTAAGCAATTCAAAATAGTTGGCAATCAGCGCGTCCGGTGTTTTTTCCAGCTTGGAATACATGGACAGGGCGTCCTCCTGCAAACCCACATAGTTATTGAGAGATTTGGACATTTTTTGCACGCCATCGGTGCCCAGCAAAATGGGCAGCAGCAGGCCAAACTGAGGTCTCATGCCAAAATGGCGCTGCAGATCTCGTCCCACAGCAATATTGAACTTTTGGTCAGTGCCGCCTAGCTCCACATCAGCCTGCACCGCCACGGAATCGTAGCCCTGCATCAGCGGGTAGAGAAATTCATGGAGATAAATGGGACTAGCGTTTTTGTAACGTTCAGCAAAGCCTTCCTTGGCCAGCATTTGCCCCACAGTCATGGTGGTCAGCAGGTTGAGGATCTTGGAGAGATCCAGCCCTGCCAGCCATTCAGAGTTGTAGCGAATTTCTAGACGACCAGGGGTTTCAAAATCAAGAATGGGGCGCACCTGATCGAGATAGGTGGCAGCATGTTGGGCCACATCCGCCTCGGTGAGCTGCTTGCGCACGTCAGATTTTCCGGATGGGTCGCCAATGCGGGCGGTAAAGTCTCCAATGATCAACACAGCGGTGTGTCCAGCATCCTGAAAAGCCCGCAGTTTGCGCACGGGAATGCTGTGCCCTAGATGGATATCGGCTCCGGTGGGATCAATACCTAGCTTGACTCGCAGGGGGCGATCGCTCTCCCGCAGACGTTGTACCAAGGACTCATCCGGATTCTTCGACGCCGGTTGGTCTGGAAAAATTTCGCTGGTGCCGCGATATAGCCACGGCAGGGACTCTGTTTCGTTGGGTGATTGCTCGGTCGTCATACTTCTTGTCCTGGTGCAAAATCCATGCAGATGGCGGGGGGAGCCCCGTGGAGTGGCTAGGCGATGGAGTATCGTGCGAATTCTTTGGGAGAATGCCCTAACTGCTCAGCCAAGTTACTATAATTGCAAAACTCCGACCATCACACCAATTTTTCTCCGCCATCGTCTTATTCTGCAACTCACCTGTCTTGTATCCGACTGCGCGGGCTACCATGAGAAGCAAGTGATACCCCTTCGATCAAGGAACGTCACATCTCTGTCTGCGAACTCCATCTCCTCCTCCGGCTGATGGACTGCAGCAACCGTGCTCTGAGTCCTTCTGCGCTCCGAGCTTCCGCCCCCGTCCACCTCTTGTGTCGTTAACGGCTAGAACTCCTGTGGCTTCAAACACTGTCCGAAAGGCTGCCAGACGTAAACGCTCCAGTTCAGCGCTTCTTGCTACGGCTGATTTCATTGGATCAGTCTTGAAAGTGACAACGGGTACCCTCTTGGGGATCACCATGCTCACGAGTTCTGTGGTAGCAGGCGGGCTGGTGGGGCTGGCTGTGAGCTTTCGGAACTTGCCCGATGTGCGGGTGCTGCGCAACTATATTCCCGCAGAAACCACCTATATCTACGACATCAACGGCACCCTGCTCTACAGTCTCCACGATGAGGCCAACCGGGATGTCGTCACCCTCAATGACATTTCACCCGATCTGAAACGGGCCGTGCTAGCCATTGAAGACAGCCACTTTTTTCAGCACCATGGCATTAACCCCACCAGTGTGGCCCGGGCATTTTTGAGCAACCTAGAAGAGGGGCGCACCGTGGAAGGGGCTTCAACCCTAACCATGCAGTTGGTGAAAAACCTCTTCCTCACCCCAGAACGCACCATGAGCCGTAAGCTGGCGGAAGCAGTGCTGGCCATGCGACTGGAGCAAATTTTTGAGAAAGACCAGGTATTTGAGATGTATCTCAACCAGGTCTATTGGGGGCATAACTCCTACGGGGCAGAAACCGCAGCCCGCAGCTATTTCAACAAATCTGCCTCTGAACTCACCCTGGCGGAAGCGGCGATGATGGCAGGGCTGATCCAAGCGCCCGAGGACTATAGTCCGTTTGTGGATTATCAGTTGGCCAAGGAACGGCAGTCCGTGGTGTTGATGCGGATGCGCCAACTGGGCTGGATTACCCCGGCAGAGGAAGCTGCAGCCCGTAGCCAGCCTATTGTCCTCGGGCAGGTAACCTCCTTCCAGCGCAGTCTATCGCCCTATGTCACAGAGGCGGTAGTACAAGAATTAAGCGATCGCTTTGGCTCAGACGAACTGCTGCGGGGCGGCATGCGCATCCAGACCACGGTGGATCTAGAGTTTCAGGCGATGGCGGAGCAGGTCGTCCGCGACAACCACCGCCGCCTCCAGGCCCAAGGTCTCTACCCCGATCAAATTGCTCTGGCTGCCGTTGATCCCCGCACCCATTATGTGAAAGCGATCGTGGGCGGAGTAGATTATGGAGAAAGTCAGTATAATCGCGCTACCCAGGCTCTGCGGCAGCCTGGATCTGCCTTCAAGCCGATCGTTTACTACGCTGCTCTAGCGTCCGGTAAGTACAGCCCAGATTCCACGATTAACGACAGCCCGGTCAGCTATCCCGACGGTAACGAACTGTATAGCCCCCAGAATTATGATGGCAGCTTTGGCGGCACCATGAGCCTGCGGCAGGCATTATCGATGTCTCGCAATGTGCCCGCCGTGAAACTAGGGCAAGAGGTGGGCATTAATCGCATTATTGAAGTGTCTCGAATTTTGGGGATTTCGAGTCCCATTGAGCCCGTGACCTCGCTGCCTTTGGGTTCCGTCGATTTGACGCCCTTAGAAATGGCCTCTGCCTATGCCACGTTTGCTAGCAATGGCTGGCAGTCGGAGACCACCTTAATTGTGCAGGTCACCGATAGTGCCGGCAATGTGCTGCTAGACAACACACCGCGCCCGCAGTTGGTGCTCGATCCTTGGGCAGCAGCGTCTTTGAATAGCATGTTGCGCAGCGTGATTGATAGCGGCACAGGCACCTCTGCCCGCCTCGATCGCCCCGCCGCCGGTAAGACCGGAACCACCTCATCAGAACGGGATATTTGGTTTGTGGGCTATGTGCCCCAGCTTTCCGTGGCCGTCTGGATGGGCAATGATGACTATCGACCGCTGTGGGGAGGAGCAACGGGGGGCAGTTTTGTGGCTCCCATTTGGCGAGACTTCATGCTGAGGGCGCTGCAGGGTGAGCCTGTGGAAAATTTCCGCCCTGCGACGGATTTTGTGCGTCCCTAAGACCTTTAGGATGGTTCACGGACGCAAGCGGGACAAGCCTGTCACCGCTGCGTGCAGTATAATCCCAGCAAGACGACGGTATGTTGCAAGATATTTTAGATACGACG
Organism: Leptolyngbya sp. CCY15150; assembly: GCF_016888135.1. Classification (NCBI taxonomy): domain Bacteria; kingdom Bacillati; phylum Cyanobacteriota; class Cyanophyceae; order Leptolyngbyales; family Leptolyngbyaceae; genus Leptolyngbya; species Leptolyngbya sp. CCY15150. Next base: position 152,074 of record NZ_JACSWB010000164.1, on the reverse strand, counting down.
GTGTTGAATAATACCGTCACCGATTACTTGGTTGCTATAGGAACTGGGGTGCTGGGGGCGATCGCCATCAAGCTTCTTCAAGTGGTGGTGGTGGGACGGCTGAAAGAGTTTGCCCGCCGCACCAGTACACCGCTCGATAATGACCTCATTCAGCTCTTCGAGCGATTTCTCATCCCGATCGCCTTCCTAGGCGTCTCCTACTTAGCCATTAATGTTCTAGAGCTGCATCCCATTCTGGCGCAGATCGTGAATATCATCTGGGTAGTACTGGGTACCCTCTGCGCAGTCCAGCTCCTAGGAGCCCTCGTGGAATACGGCATTCGACTCTACGCCGTGACTCGCCGCCCTAGCAGCCCCGCCTTTGAAGCCAGCTTACATGCCCTCGTGCCAGCTATTCGTATTGCCCTCTGGGGTATAGGCGTGGTGTTTTTGCTGGATAATTTTGGGTTTGATATTGCAGCGATCGTTGCTGGTTTAGGAATTGGGGGCATTGCCGTTGCCCTAGCCGCCCAGGGTGTCCTGCAAGATTTGTTTAGCTACTTTTCGATTCTGCTGGATGTGCCCTTCGAACTGGGGGACTTTATTATCGTGGGCGACAGCGTGGGCACGGTGGAGCATATTGGCATTAAAACCACCCGCATGCGCAGCATCGACGGTGAACAGTTGGTGATTGCTAATACTGACCTGACGGCATCCCGGATTCGCAACTTTAAGCGGATGACCACCCGCCGCATTGTGTTTCGCATTGGCGTCACCTATGAAACCGGGTTGGAGCATCTAAAGGAAATTCCAGGCATTATTCAGGCCATTATTGACCAGGTTGAACAGGTCGCCTTCGATCGCGCCCACTTTGCCTCCTACGGTGACTTCAGCCTCAACTTTGAGGTGGTGTATAACGTGACAACTGGGGACTATGCTACCTATATGGATGCTCAGCAGGCGATTAACCTAGAGATCAAGCAGGCCTTTGAGAAACGGGGTATTGAATTTGCCTACCCCACCCAAGTGACCTACCTCAGCGGAGCAAACGCCTCGGGCTTGAGTGAAACCACTGATAGCATCGAGAGTTCTGGAATCGAGAGTTCTGGAGACGAATAGTCTATGCACATCCCCACCCTTGCTACATTCAGTGTCGCCGCTAGTTTAGTGGGTATGGCTCTGACGCCATCAGCTTGGGCCCTATCCGTGGTCTATCCCCCGGAAAACCACGAGACAACCGCCGATCGCCTCTTTTTTATTGGCACGGCCGACCCCGATCAACCGGTGACCCTAAACGGCGAGGTAGTGGAACGGAGCCCCGCTGGCCATTTTGCGCCGTCCATTCCCCTAGAGCTAGGCGTCAACACGGTGACCCTGCAGCAGGGCGATCGCTCCCTCACCTTTTCCATTCATCGTCTCTCGGCGGTGCCAACCCTAGGGGCGGGTGAGCTGGTGATGCCCGGTTCCCTCACCCCGACAGCGGATCTGGCCCTACAGCCGGGGGAACTCCTGTGTTTTGAAGCGATCGCTGCTCGTACCAGCAGGGTGTCGGTAGACTGGGCAGGGCAGTCCATTGCCCTCCAGCCCCTGAGCGATGGGGTGACCCTACCCTCCAATTTCGCAGTGCTGACCGGCGACACCCAACCCCTGCCCCACCAAGAAGCGATCGCCCATCGGGGCTGTACAACCATGCCAGCTCCCGGTGCCCTAGGTGCGCCCACCTATGAGATTGTTCAGGGAGATGAGATACATACGGAGGCAGCAGCGGGGCAGATTACTAGCCTAGCGCCAACCTCGTTTAACATCGCGGAGGTCATCGTTGATTCTGGCACCGCCCGCACTGGCCCCAGCACCAATTATTCTCGCCTAACCCCGTTGCCGCGCGGCAGCCAATCGGTAGTGACCGGACGGCAGGGAGACTGGGCGCGATTGGAGTATGGCGCTTGGATTCGGGACAGCGACGTGGTCATTCGTCCTAGTGCTGGGCCGGTGCGATCGCAGATTCGTGGTCTCCAGTCGCGATCGCTCGACGGCTGGACGGAGGTCATTTTTCCGTTGGAGGTACCCGTGCCGGTCACGGTACAGCAGAGCGATCGCACCTTGACCCTCACCCTACACCACACCACCGCTCAAACCGATACGATTTATCTCGACGATGATCCGGTGGTGGAACGGCTTGATTGGTATCAAACCCAGCCCGGTCAGGTGGACTATACCTTCACCCTCAAATCTGATCAATCCTGGGGCTATAAGCTAGAGTATCAGGGCAGCAGCCTTGTCTTATCTCTGCGCCATCCTCCCGATCGTAGCCAAGCAACCAGCGATCGCCCCCTAGCTGGCATATCGATCTTACTTGACCCTGGCCACGGCAGCGACGAGGATTTAGGAGCAAGGGGGCCGACCGGCTATCCTGAGAAAGATGTGGCGCTGATCATATCTCAACTGGTACGAGATGAGTTAGAAGCAAGGGGCGCAACGGTGCTCATGACTCGGGAAGGGGATGATGATCTGTTCCCTCAGGATCGCGTCGATCAAATTCTTGCCCAAGAGCCAGCGATCGCCCTCAGCTTACACTACAACGCCTTACCTGATGCGGGAGATGCGCTGAATACGGCGGGCATCGGCACCTTCTGGTATCACGCCCAAGCCCACGACCTATCGGTGTTCCTCCACGATTATCTGGCAGAAGCCCTCGATCGCCCCTCCTACGGTGTGTTCTGGAATAACTTAGCTCTCACCCGTCCTACCGTAACCCCATCGGTCTTACTCGAACTAGGGTTTATGATTAATCCCTATGAGTTTGAATGGATTATCGATCCAGCCGCCCAGCAAGAGCTAGCGATCGCCCTCGCCGATGCCCTAGTCATCTGGTTTCAACCAACAACCCCCTGAGGATTGCTATGATCGACACCCCCGCTAAACCATCCCGCCCCGAACAGCAGGTCTATAACGGCGTCTTTGTCCTGTTGGGCATCAACTTGGCGCTGTTTGTGTTGATTAACCTTCTGGGACTACCTCTCCAGTTTCTGTACCTAAACCACAGTAATCCCGCATGGTTCCAGTTCATTACGTCCATGTTCTGCCATGCCAACTGGGCACACCTGTCGGGCAATATGTTTTCCCTCTATGTCTTCGGCAAAATTGTTGAGGAAGAAGAGGGTGTTTTGGGAATCGTTGCCAGTTATTTGATCACAGGACTCGGTGCCAACCTACTGAGCTGGCTATTATTACCATCCAATGTAGTATCCCTAGGCGCATCAGGGGCAGTCTTTGGCTTATTCGCGATCAGTGTACTAGTCAAGATAAGCTGGAGCTGGCGCAGAATTATTGAGGTCTTAATTCTTGGACAGTTTGTCATCAGCCAGGTGGTGAGTCAGGTACAAAACCTCAATGCCCAAGATGGGGTGAATCGCATCGCCCACCTCGGTGGTGCGGCTGTCGGCGTGGCATTAATCGTCGGGTTATACCAAGTTACCAAGGGGCGATCGCCTAAATCTTAATCCTTGCAGGTCATCTACAGGTTAAGACAGGCCCTGCACAACCCAACAGTATCTAGTTCAATACATCTAAGCTAGTGAGCGATCGCTTGGTGACAGGGCAAAATCCAGCTTCTGCTCAAGGGGTCGGTGAAGAAATGGTGGCCCTGTTGCAGAAAATGTCTGGTTAGCCAAATTTGGCGGTGCTGCATGACGATATGAAATCGAAATGGGCGCAAGATGCTCACACTACCTTGATTTGAATGAAGTAGCAAGTGTGGGCATCTCACTCCCGGTTCGTTAGTAGACATTCCTATCGTGATTCAGCATACTTTTCACACATCAAACCTAATTGCTATACCAGGAGGTTATTGATGGATACCAACGTTGACACAGCCAGTAACATTCACGTTCACTTGCCAAGTGGCGAAGTTTCTCCTCTGACAACGGTTATAGAAACCTCTCCACATACGTTAGATTTTAACTTGATCTACTTTCACAACATTATTAACTCATTTATTGCGTTGAATACAGATTATAGATCGTATCATTTTCTGATCACTCGCAGAGTCGATCAACTTCCAGACGTCTGTTCGAGCACATTAAAAAAGATGATTGTTTTTTCGTTGGGAGATGAATGGTGCCGAGTACCTAGTTATGCACCAAGCGTGTTAGCTGTATTCAAGTGCTATGGTTCAAACCTAAATCTTTCTTTTCATAAAACAGACCTCTATCTTAACTCAGTCATACTGTTCCAGCACCTTAGAATTGCCTGCAACAATGTAATGAGGCGGCGTGTTTCAAAACGCAATGTCTACCCAATTCCCCTGGGCTACTATCGGCAACTCGATCTACCTGTTAAAGCCATGTCCGAGAGAACATGCGATGTTTTCTTTGCTGGAAGTATTAAAAATTCATCCAAAGCAACGTTACTTGCTAAGCTCAAAGGACTCGTTAGAAGCCCTAAAACTATATCGCGGCTTTCAATGATCTCGTGTATTTCTCAATGGGATAACCCTGAGAATTATACTATTGATGTTTCTCAAACTGCTCGTTTCCCCCACGCGGATGAATCTTCGGAGCTTCTAGATTATTCCGAAAAGCTAATGAATGCTAAGATATGTCTTGCCCCGCGTGGAACATCGTTAGAAACGTTTCGGTACTTTGAATCACTTCGTTACGGATGTGTCTTAATTTCCGAACCTGTTCCTAATCATTGGTTCTATGAAGATTCTCCAGCAATTTATCTCGCCAACTGGAATGATTTGCCAGCGGTGATTGAGGACTTGTTATCCGATGAAAAGCGCTTGCTCGATCTTCATCATAAAGCTCTGGATTGGTGGCAAAATTATTGCAGCCCCAAAGCTGTAGCTTTAAGCATGGAAAAATTTTTACTTCAAATTTCAAAGACTTCTTGATCTGTGTCAGCATAGCACCATCCAGGCACTCTTGCTATTTGACACACTCTATTTTTTGGGAAGAGGTTGAGTACACCGCTTGGTAGCAGAACAAAATCCAGCGGTTGCTCAAGGGGGCATCATTCCATGAGTTCATAGACTGGGATGGTGTATTGGGTTGTCCAGCAAAATCTCAATGGTACGTCAGTAGGGAGCGATCGCCCAAAACTTAGCTATACGTGATCAGTTGAACAGTTCCTCTACTCTACAACTGCCTTTTATCGAACATATAAAACATGAAGTTTTAGAAGATCATGCTCTTCAAGGTTTCCAAAAATCCTTACACATCTTACTCAGACTCAGAAACTAAAGAAACACCCACAACTCCTGCTTGTGCTGGAATACTAGGCTCTTCCATGCCTGCCGTGGTGATAACTAGCCTACGACCGCTAGGATCCGAGAACTCAAAACTGCAGAATCCTTCTCCGGTTCCAGAACAAGTCACAATTTCCCAATAACCTAAATCCCAAAATCTTTTGCTATTTCCATACTGGAGACGTATTTCTTCTTGGTAGTAAGTGTGTCTGTGACTAGAAGGTATCCATCCTTCTTCTAGAAGAATCGCCCGAGCCTCATGGTAAGATAAACCGTAGATTGCAGGAATATTAGCTTCACCGCGTGATCTAGCATCTGATTCCTGCCGGATAGTAAGTTGATTGCCTTCTCCTTGAACTATAGTATTACCCGTTCCCTGCACAACGCTTTGGCTACCACTGCCCTGAACATTGACTGACTGGTCATTCAACGTATTATCTGTTCCCTGAATCCTTGAAGAATCATTGTCTTGAAATTCTTCTGACAACTGAGGCACACCTGTACTTCTTCCTTCTACGGCTGTGGTCACTTCATTCGCATTTCGATCACCTTGAAAGAAATGAATCCACCAAGGAGATGTCCCACCAGCTATAAGAGTTACCAGTATTGGCACTACCAATAGCTTAACTAATGAATCACCGTTTGCTTGATTATCCTTGTTGTCGCTCATGTTCTTAAGAAATAATGTCTGACTATACTGCCAGAACCAATTTAGCAAACTGACAAGCCATGTGGGTGAAGTGAGTCTGACATCATGTCTTGGTACAATAATTTAATAAATAGTGTTCCTGTTAAACAAGAAGGGGCGATCGCTACTTAGCCAATCGCCCCCACATCTGTCTTATCAGTTGTTGTTCAGATAGACTGAGATCTATAGACCCAAATCAGCCAAAATATCTGTGGCGTGGGTATCGGTCTTAACGCTGGTGTAAACCTTGGTGATCATGCCATCTGTGCCGATCACATAGGTGACCCGCTTAGCATAGCCGCCGCCGTCTACATCATAGGCCTTGGTGATAGTACCCTCGGTATCAGCAAGGAGTGGGAAGGGAAGGTCAAACTTACTGGTAAAGGCTTGGTGGGAGGCTTCATTATCCGTGCTCACACCAAATACAGCAATATTCTTACCTTGATAAGCCGTATAGTTATCGCGGAAGCTACAGGCTTCCTTGGTGCAGCCAGGGGTATCATCCTTAGGATAGAAGTAGAGCACCACATGCTTACCGGCATAGTCTGCCAGGGTAATCGTGTTGCCGTGGGTGTCTTTCACGGTGAAATCTGGAGCTTTGACGCCTTCTTGTAATGCCATAAAACGACTCAATAAACGACGTAGGTTTCAACTTGTATTTGTAACAGATTGTAACGTGTATTGGTCGGCTCGTGAGGGCGGATGCCTGGTCTTGTGCTCATCCTGTGCGACTGGGGCAGCGGTGCGATACCTTAGGAGAAGCGCATTCTGGGAAGAGTCCTGCTCCTGCGAGTTGGGGGCAGATGGCGTCTGACAAAACCCTTTCCCCAGCTTGCTGCTTGTCTTAATTGTGCTGAACCTATCCTGCGATCGCCCATGAATTTTCTCACCGACCTTTTGCCCAAGCCCGATCCTACCCCACGTGTTCGTAAGCAGCGGGGTGCCATCATCAAGTCATCCAGTGAAATCGCCATCATGCGCCAATCAGCAACCATTGTTGCCACGGTGCTCAAGGAAATTTCGGAACGGGTGCAGCCGGGAATGACCACGGCGGATTTGGATGCCTATGCAGAGGCACGGATTCGGGAGATGGGCGCAACGCCAAGTTTTAAGGGATACTACGGCTTTCCCGCATCGATCTGTGCCTGCATCAACGATGAAGTGGTGCATGGTATTCCCAGCCGCAAGCAGGTGATTCGGGCAGGGGATGTGCTGAAGGTAGATACGGGCGCTTATTTCCAGGGTTTCCATGGCGATTCCTGTATTACCATCGGTGTGCAGCAGGTGTCGCCGGCGGCCGCCAAGCTGATTCGGGTGGCGGAAGAAACGCTCTACAAGGGCATTGAGCAGGTGAAGCCGGGCAACTCCTTGCTGGATATTGCTGGCGCAATTCAGGATCATGCTGAAGCTGAGGGCTTCAAGGTGGTGGAAAACTTCACGGGGCATGGAGTAGGGCGCAATCTCCACGAGGAACCGTCGGTGTTTAACGTGCGCACCCATGATTTGCCCAATGTGAAATTAAAAGCCGGGATGACCCTGGCGATCGAGCCGATTTTGAATGCTGGCTCGAAGTTTACCCGCACCCTCGCCGATCGCTGGACAGTGGTGACGGTGGATCGCAGCCTATCGGCCCAGTTTGAACATACGGTGCTGGTCACCGAGAACGGCTACGAGATCCTCACCGATCGCACTCGGGTTTAACCAGATCCCTGATGGACTGCCCCCTCGTTTCCCCTCATCCCCCAGCCCCTTCTCCCACAAGGGGAGAAGGGGAGCAAGGAAGGTTTTCAAAGCCCCTCGTCCGCCCTGGGAGAGGGGTTTGGGGTGAGGGTCTTCGAGGGGTGTCCGTCAACCAGACTAGATCCTCTAGGCCACGGATTCAAACGGTAGGGACTCAACGAGGACAAGAAGAAGCGTGGCTTAGATTTTGTGACCATGCTGCAAATTTTGCCAGGCCGTCAGAGCGATCGCTGCTGGATAGAGTCGATGTTCCTGCACCTGCACGCGAGGGTGAAGAGTGTCGGCGCTGTCGCCAGGAAGGATCGGCACGGCGGCCTGCATAATGATTGGGCCGCTGTCTACTTTTAACTCCACCCGATGCACCGTACAGCCAGCGATCGCCACTCCAGCAGCTAGGGCCTGTTCCACGGCATGGGTGCCGGGAAAGCTCGGCAACAGACTGGGGTGAATGTTCAGGCAGCGCTGGGGGAAGGCGTCAATCAACACTTGGGTGACGCGACGCATCCAGCCCGCCATAATCAGCCAGGTGGCGTCGTAGTCTTGAAAGGTTTGAATAATGGCGCGATCTAGGTCTTCCCGCTGGGCATAGTCGCGATGGTTGTGCAGAACGGCGGGAATGCCAAATTTGGCGGCGCGGTCGGCGGCCTTGGCTCCGGGATTGTTGTACACCACCACTTGAATGTGGGCGTTGAGGTGCTGGTCGGCAATGGCTTGGGCGATCGCTTCAAAATTACTGCCGCTGCCGGAGGCGAGGATGCCCAGCTTAATGGGGGGATGCTGACGTAGCCCATCGAGCATCTCGGTGGTCAGGGCTGGGGAGAGGAGGCTGGCCTGGGCGAGGCTGTCGGATTGGATCGCGTCGTTGAACATGGGACGGGTGCAGGAGTCATCGAAATTGCAGCTTAGATTACCACGCTGGGCGGTCAAGATTGGAACATCCGAAGAATCTCTAACGACACTGCCGAATGCTTATAAAATGGGAGACTGTTGCGATCGCCAAATCTCCTATGTCAGTGTCCTCCGCTCCGTTTTCCCCTGAAGAAATTGCCGCCGAAGGCATCACCCCCACTGAGTATGACGACATTGTCAGCCGCCTGGGTCGGCATCCCAATAAGGCTGAACTGGGCATGTTTGGCGTCATGTGGTCGGAACACTGCTGCTACAAAAATTCGCGGCCGCTGCTGTCCCAGTTTCCCACCACGGGCGATCGCATTTTGGTGGGCCCGGGCGAAAATGCTGGGGTGGTTGACCTCGGAGATGGCCTGCATCTGGCGTTTAAGATCGAGTCCCATAACCATCCCTCGGCAGTGGAACCGTTCCAGGGAGCAGCCACCGGTGTGGGCGGCATTTTGCGGGATATTTTCACCATGGGCGCTCGTCCGCTGGCGATTTTGAACTCCCTGCGCTTTGGTGATCTCAAGGATGCCCGCACCCAGCGGTTGATGCATGGCGTGGTGGCGGGTATTGCCCACTACGGCAACTGTGTCGGGGTGCCCACGGTGGGCGGGGAAGTCTGCTTTGACCCTGCCTATGCCGGCAATCCCTTGGTGAATGCCATGGCCCTGGGCTTGATGGAAACGGTGGAGATTGTCAAATCGGGAGCCATCGGTGTGGGCAATCCGGTGCTGTATGTGGGATCCACGACGGGACGGGATGGCATGGGCGGTGCCAGCTTTGCCAGTGCCGAACTGAGTGATGAATCGGAGCGCGATCGCCCAGCGGTGCAGGTAGGCGATCCATTTCTGGAAAAATCCCTGATTGAAGCTTGTTTAGAAGCGTTCAAAACCGGTGCGGTGGTGGCAGCTCAGGATATGGGAGCAGCGGGGCTCACCTGTTCCACGGCGGAAATGGCCGCCAAGGGCGGTGTGGGCATTGAGCTAGATTTGGATCTGATTCCGGTGCGCGAAACCGGCATGGTGCCCTACGAATATCTGCTGTCGGAATCCCAGGAACGCATGTTGTTTGTGGCAGCGAAGGGGCGAGAGCAGGAACTCATCGATATTTTCCATCGCTGGGAACTGCAGGCGGTGGTGGCGGGCTCGGTGATTGCGGAGCCGATCGTGCGCATTCTCTTCCAGGGTGGTGTGGCGGCGGAAATTCCCGCTACGGCGCTGTCGGACAATACCCCCATTTATCATCGGGAACTGCTGGCGACGCCGCCAGACTACGCCCGCACGGCCTGGGCATGGCAAGAGTCTACCCTGCCTGCCTGCACCGTCCAGGGTTTGCAGACCGACTCCCCATCCTCTTGGACATCGGTGCTGCTCACCCTGCTCGATGCACCGACGATCGCCTCCAAGAACTGGGTCTACCGACAGTATGACCACCAAGTGCAAAACAATACGGTGCTGATGCCCGGCGGGGCGGATGCGGCAGTGGTGCGTCTGCGTCCGCAAGGGGCAGAGCGATCGCCCTCCACCTACACCAAAGGCGTGGCAGCGACGGTGGACTGCAATGCCCGCTATGTGTATCTCCATCCCTACGAAGGCGCAAAGGCGGCGGTGGCCGAGGCGGCCCGCAATTTGAGCTGTGTGGGAGCTGAGCCCCTAGCAGTCACCGATAACCTGAACTTTGGCAGTCCCGAAAAGCCCATTGGCTACTGGCAACTGGCTGAGGCCTGTCGCGGTTTAGCTGAAGCCTGTCGCGTCTTTTCTACGCCGGTCACCGGCGGCAACGTCTCCCTCTACAACGAAACCTTAGATTCGCAAGGGCAACCCCAAGCCATCTATCCCACCCCGGTGGTCGGCATGGTGGGGCTGGTGGAGGATTTGAGTCGCATCTGCGGTCAGGGTTGGCGGCAGGGGGGCGATCGCATTTATCTGCTCGGTCTTGGCGTGGGTGCCGCTGCAGATAGCCTCACCCTAGGTGGCTCTGAGTATCTGGCCGTGGTGCATCAAACCGTGGCCGGCTGCCCGCCAGTGGTGGACATGGAGCTCGAAAAACGGGTACAGCAAGCCTGTCGCACAGGAATTCACCAAGGTTGGGTAAGCTCCGCCCATGACTGTGCGGAAGGTGGGTTGGCGATCGCCCTTGCTGAGGCTTGCATCAGCGGGCAGCGGGGCGCAGAGATCCAGCTCCCGGTGGGTGATGAGCCAGAGCAACGCTGGGATCACATCCTGTTTGCCGAGGGAGGTGCTCGCATTCTAGTCTCGGTGACCAGCGATCAGGTGCTGGCATGGGAAGCCTACCTACAGGAACAGCTTGCCGGCCACTGGCAGGTTTTGGGCAAGGTGACTGAGCAGCAGCAGTTGGCGATCGCTACGGAGCAAGGAACCACGGTGATTGCAGCAGATCTCGCGACGATGGATGACTGTTGGTCAACCGCGATCGCCCGCCGCCTCCAGTAAATGGCGCATTGCTAGGGCGAGAAATCCGTAGGTTGTCCGATGTATTCCCTCGGGGAATTGCGGTAACTTTACTGTTATCGTGAAGGAGATGTCGTTAAGGTTTCGTTAACTCTTGTCAGGCTCACCCACCTAATCAACAGCCTAGGACTAGACGCCCTTTGAGGGGCAACGCTTAGTGATTTGGTGTCGTTGAGTTCGATCTAGGTTAGCCAGCAACCTGCTTCGACCCCTAAACCCTTGAGCAAAAAGAGCACCCAACCTCTCATGATGCCTAACTCTGCTGACTGTTTCTCCTCTGATCTCCATTGGGATGACGACTTGCCATTGGATAAACCCGAAGAAGCCTGTGGTGTGTTTGGCATCTATGCACCGGGAGAAGATGTGGCCAAGCTAACCTATTTTGGGCTCTACGCATTACAACATCGAGGGCAAGAGTCGGCAGGCATTGCCACCTTTGATGGTTCCCAGGTCTATAGCCACAAAGACATGGGTCTCGTATCCCAGGTCTTCAACGAAGGCATTTTGAACAAGCTGCCGGGACATTTAGCCGTAGGGCACACCCGCTACTCCACAACAGGGTCGAGCCGCATTTCCAATGCACAGCCAGCCCTCGTGGAAACGCGCCTAGGCACCCTCGCCCTCGCCCACAACGGCAACTTGGTGAATACCGGTGACCTGCGAGACGAACTCACCGATTCGGAGTTTGACATCCTCACCACCACCGACTCGGAGCTGATTGCCCTAGCGATCGCCCAAGAAGTGAACCAAGGCAAGACTTGGCTAGAGGGCAGCATCAGTGCCTTTGGCCGTTGCCAGGGTGCCTTTAGTTTGACGATCGCCACCCCGGATGGCGTCATGGGCGTGCGGGATCTCAACGGCATTCGTCCGTTGGTGATTGGGCTCTTGCCTAGCGATGACGTGGATAAACCCCGTCGGTATGTGCTGGCCTCGGAAACCTGCGGGCTCGATATTATTGGCGCAGAATACATCCGCGATGTAGAGCCAGGGGAAGTGGTGTGGCTGAATGAAGAAGGAATGGCGTCCTTCCATTGGGCACCCCAATCCTCACGCAAGCTCTGCGTATTCGAGATGATTTACTTTGCCCGCCCCGATAGCATCATGCATGATGAGTCGCTCTATAGCTACCGGATGCGTCTGGGTAAGCGCTTAGCCCTAGAATCGCCAGCGGATGTTGATATTGTGATTGGCGTGCCAGATTCGGGTATCCCGGCAGCGATCGGCTTCTCGCAGCAGTCGGAGATTCCCTATGCAGAAGGGCTGATCAAAAACCGTTACGTGGGTCGCACGTTCATTCAGCCAACTCAGTCGATGCGAGAGTCCGGCATTCGCATGAAGCTCAACCCCCTGCGGGATGTGTTAGAAGGCAAGCGGGTGCTGATGGTCGATGATTCCATCGTGCGAGGCACCACCAGCCGCAAGATCGTCAAAGCACTGCGGGATGCAGGCGCGACGGAAGTCCATATGCGCATTTCCTCGCCGCCGGTGACCCATCCTTGTTTCTACGGCATTGACACCGATAGCCAAAACCAACTGATTGCTGCCACCCACTCCGTTGCAGCCATCAAGGAGCAGATTGGCGTAGACTCTCTTGCCTATCTCAGTTGGGAAGGAATGTTAGAGGAAACAAGGGAAGATACCACCAGCTTCTGTTCAGCTTGCTTCACAGGAAACTATCCCACTCCCTTATCTGAACCAATCAAGCGCACCAAGCTGCTGCTTGAACCTGTTCCGCCAACCCCAGCGTCGGTCTAGAACGGAGACGAAAGCCCCATGGGTAGCCACCCTCGCCGGTTTAAGGTACGTCTGTATGTGGCACTAGTGTTGCCGTTTATGCTGCAGGTCGTTGGAACGGTGGGGGTGGTGGGCTATTTATCGTTCCGCAATAGCCAATCTGCCGTCTATAACCTAGCTACTCAGTTGATGAGTGAGCTTACCTTGCGTATTCGCCAAGAAACGCAGCTCTATGTAGAGATGCCGTTTTTAATCAACAGCGTGAATGCGATCGCTCTCCTGCAGGAAGACATCCAGGTTGCAGATGTGCAAGGAGAGTATCTGCTCTGGCAGCAGTTCCAGGCTTTTCCCACCACCAACCTCGTCTACTGTGCCACAGAAGATGGAGCCTTCATGGGCGTGGGCTATTCCAATGAGGATCAGTCCATCCAACTGCAGGTATCTAACGCTAATACAGAATGGCTATTTGATTACTATGAGCTGGATCCCTATGGCAGCCGTGCTCGCTATAAACGACGGGGCGATCGCCCCTACGACCCACGGGTGCGCCCTTGGTACCAGCTTACCCAGCAGCAACGGATGCCAACGTGGAGCGACGTTTATTTAGACTTTGATGCCTTTGTGCCGGTGATTACGGCCAGCACCCCCGTCTATGATCCCAACACGCAACAACTCCTGGGGATCTGTGCGACAGACTTTTTGTTGACCGTTGAGCTCGATACCTTTCTCAATGAGCTACAGGTGGGTCAGTCTGGCGAAACATTTATTATTGAGCATACCGGCAACTTGGTAGCCAGCTCCATTCCCGATGATGACATTCTTATTTTGGATGAAACCAATGCCCCCGAACGCCTCAAAGCCGTCGATGTTAATAATGAACTGATCCGAGCAACATCGCGGGAACTGGTGGATCGCTTTGGTGATTTCCAAACTCTCCAGGCAGGCCAGTCGTTTACCCTAGGGTTAGGCGATCGCGGCCGGCATTTTGTCCGGGTCGAACCCTTTCGCGACGAGCGGGGTCTAGATTGGCTGGTGGTGGTGGTGATTCCTGAGCGAGACTTCATGGATCAAATCTACGCTAGCACTTGGCAGACGGCGGCTTTGAGCCTCGTAGCCCTGACCATCGCCATTACCGTGGGTTTAATCACCAGTCGATATATTGCCCAACCAATTCTGAAGCTGAACCGCGCCTCCAAAGCCATCACCAGTGGAGAGCTTGACCAAACCGTGGAAGTGAGTGGCATTGATGAGCTAGAGCAATTGGGCACGTCTTTTAACCAAATGGCCCAGCGGCTGCAGGAAGCGATCGCCACCCTAGAACAGCGGGTAGCAGAACGCACGGCGGATTTAGAAGACAGTAACCAAAACCTAGAACTCGAAAAAGAACGGGCGGAAAGTGCTAACCGGGCCAAAAGTGCCTTTATTGCCAACATGAGCCATGAGCTGCGATCGCCCCTGAATGCCATCATTGGCTTTTCCCAGTTGATGATGCGGGCCGATGCCATGCCCAAGGCGCAACTAGATAATGCCGGTATTATCTACCGCAGCGGCGACTACTTGCTGACTTTGATTAACAATATTTTAGACCTGTCGAAAATTGAAGCCAATAAGGTCATCCTAACGACCCGAGATGTCGATCTGCATCGTTTGCTGAATGATCTGGAAGATATGCTATTCCTGCGAGCTGAGTATAAGGGGATAAAACTGGTTGTTGACTATCCCGATTCGCTCCCGCGCTATATTCATGGCGATGATGTCAAACTGCAGCAGGTGTTGATCAACCTCCTGAGTAATGCCATTAAGTTCACCAACCAGGGTTCCGTACGCCTGACGGTGACGGTTCAAGATCAATCGGTTCATGAACCAGTTGATAGACCAGTTGATAGACCAGTTGATAGCCCGGTTAATCATCTTGTTGAGGATCAGTCGGGCAACGATCAACCGGTCAAGAAGCAACCCATCAACGAGCAATCGGTTGGGGAGCAATTGGTCAACAATCAATCGGGCAACAATCAATCGGGCAACAATCAATCAGTTGAGGATCAATCAGGCAACGATCAACCGGTCAAGGAGCAACCCATCAACCATCAACCGGTTACTGGCTATACCCTCACCTTTGCGGTAGCCGATACGGGGGTAGGCATTGCCGAAGAGGAGATCCCGACTCTATTCAGCGCCTTTAACCAAACCCAAAGCGGCCGGATGCTGCAGGAGGGCACCGGTCTAGGATTGCACATTAGCCGTAAGTTTGTGCGCTTGATGGGCGGCGATATTCAGGTGGAAAGTCAGCCCAATGTGGGGACAACCGTACGGTTTTCGATCCAGGTGGAACCGGCCCAAACTGCGGTGATTCCCGATGCGGTGCAGCCGTCGCGGGTGATAGGTTTAGTAGAAGGACAACCCACCTATCGCCTATTAGTCGTAGATGACAAGGATGCTAATCGACAACTGTTGATGAAGCTGCTGCTGCCCATTGGCTTTGACGTGCGTGAGGCCAGCAATGGTCAAGAGGCGATCGCTTCCTGGCAAGATTGGCAGCCCCACTTAATCTGGATGGATGTACGAATGCCCGTGATGGATGGCTATGAGGCGACCCGCAGGATCAAAGCCACCCCCCAAGGTGAATCCACGGTGATTATTGCCCTCACGGCTAGTGTGTTAGAAGAAGAACAGGCCGTGATCCTTTCCGCCGGCTGCGATGACTTTCTCCGCAAGCCATTTAAAGAAAGCACGATCTTTGAGGCGATCGCCCACCATCTAGGCGTTCAGTACCGCTATGCTGAAGAGCCGGCTGAACCATCGGGTTCATCATCATTGGATCAAACCTGGAGCGATCGCCTCGCAGAACTGCCTCGGGATTGGTTAGAAACCTTCTATCAAACCGTCTTAGAAGCAGATGTCCATACAGCGATCGCCCTGATTGAGCAACTACCAGCGGAGCAAGACGCGATCGCCCAACCCCTAGCTACGATGGTCAATCAATTTCAGTTTGAAGCCATCCTGTTGTTTTTAGAGTCTCAAATCCAGGATGAACACTCCTAACTATGATCCTAATCAAGGCTCTGTGCTAATCGTGGACGACATTCCCGAGAACCTGCGCCTTTTAACCGACTTACTATCGGAGCGTGGCTATCAGGTACGCAGTGTCTCCACCGGACGGATGGCGCTCAAAACCGCCCAGGCCAAGCCTCCGGACGTCATTCTACTGGATATTCGTATGCCAGATATGGATGGCTATGAGGTGTGTGAAGCCCTGCAGGCCAATGTCCGCACCCAAGATATTCCAATTATTTTCATCAGTGCCTTAGATGAAGTGATTGATAAAGTGCGCGCCTTTGACGTGGGCGGAGTGGACTATATTACCAAGCCTTTTCAGCTCGGTGAAGTCATCGCCCGTTTAGAAAACCAGCTCACCATCCGCCGTCAGCAGCTCCAGCTCCAGCAGGAAATTCGTAAGCGATCGGAGACAGAAGAAATTTTATATCAGTCTCGGGCTCTGCTATCAAGTATCCTCAACAGTTCGCTGGATGGCATTGCCGCCCTGCAGGCCGTGCGGGATCCGGCCACCAGTGTCATCTGCGATTTTCAATGTTTGACCCTGAATCCTGTCCTCAGCCAGATTCTCAACCGCCGCCAAGACGATTTGATCGGCAAGTCGTGCATCCGGCAGTTTCTCCAGAAGGTTAGCGATACCCTATTTGACGACTTTGTGCAGGTGGTGGAAACAGGAACACCCCTCGAACAGGATTTTTACTACCAGCGGCAGCCGATCGATGCTTGGTATCATTTTGTGGCGGTGAAGCTGGGAGATGGCTTCGCCATCACCGTGCGGGACATCACCACCCGGAAAACCATTGAGCTAGAGCTGGAAGAGGCCAATAAAACCCTAGATGCCCTCGCCTATTTAGATGGCTTGACCCAAGTGGCCAACCGCCGCCGCTTTGATCAACAAATGCAGCATGAATGGCTACGGCTGGCCCGAGAGCAGCAACCGCTGACCTTGATTCTGTTCGATGTTGATTATTTCAAACCCTACAATGACCACTATGGCCATCAGTGCGGGGATGATTGTCTGATTCGCATTGCCCAGGCCGTGCAGACGATTATGAAGCGCCCCGCCGATCTGCTGGCTCGCTACGGTGGAGAAGAGTTTGCCGTCATCTTACCCAATACCGATGTGAGCGGCGGGCAATGGATTGCCAATCAGATCCAGCAGGTGGTGCGATCGCTAGCCATCCCCCACGATCGCTCCCAGGTTAGTACCGTAGTCACCGTCAGTTTGGGGATCGCCTGCGCCATTCCTCATGTAGACGGTGATGCTAGCACATTGCTCAGACAAGCCGATCGCGCCCTGTATCTTGCCAAAAAAGAAGGACGCGATCGCTCTGTGATCAGTTCACCCAACTGCCTAAGCCAGTAATTCCCCAGTTTCCTGTAGCGTATGCAGACGATGGTAGAGACCACCCCGCTGCAGGAGTTCCTCGTGATTGCCCACTTCTACAATCTGCCCTTGGTCGAGCACGACGATTTTGTCGGCTTCCCGCACCGTACTTAAGCGGTGGGCAATGATCAGCGTGGTGCGGGTGCCTAGGATACTGCGCATGGCGAGCTGAATGGAACGCTCCGACTCATAGTCGAGACTGGACGTAGCTTCATCAAACACCAGCACATCCGGATCCATCAGCAACGCCCGCGCAATGCCCAACCGCTGCCGCTGTCCGCCAGAAAGCCGCACACCCCGTTCCCCCACGATGGTGAAATAGCCATCGGGCAATAGATGGATAAATTCATCCACCCGCGCAATGCGACAGGCTTCTTCCACCTGCGGAAAGCTGGCCTTGCCGTTGCCGTAGGTAAGGTTATCCAGCAGGGTACCGTTGAACACATCGACCTCTTGGTGAACAATGGCTAATCGCTTGCGATAGCCCGACACGTCCAACTGGCGAATATCTTGCCCATCCATCAAAATCCGGCCGCTTTGGGGTTCGAAATAGCGGAACAACAGCTTCACCAAGGTAGACTTACCCGATCCCGATCGCCCCACGAGGGCCACCGTTTGGTAGGGTTCAATCAACAGGTTAATGTCATTGAGGACAGGGCGATCGCGCTCATAGCCAAAGGTGACATGGGATAGATCAACCTTACCTGTAAACTGATACTGACGAATGCCAGCCCCATGCTCCAAGCTAGCGGCATCACTGCCACTGGGCAGCTTCATAAACTCATGGAACCGCATCAGCGAGGCATAGCGGCGGGCAAACACCTCCGCCAGCATACTCAAAGGCTCCAGTTCCGCGTAGGCCATACTGGCGACGGTGTAGGTGGTGATGAAATGCCCAATGGACATACGCCCGTTCAGGGTAGCCCAGAGGGTGAGGACGAAGACCGCAAAGGTACTTGCCTGCACCACCAAACGCTGTTGGGTATAGAGCACCACATAGCCCTTGTGAATGCGATGGATCACCACCTTCAACTCACGGTTGAGCCGCTGGGTTTGGCGCTGCAGTTCATCCTGCTCCGTGGCAAAGGCCTTCACCGTTTTGATATTGGTGATGATCTCAGAGGTGCGGCTCTCCGTGCTTTCCATATAGCGATCGAGGGCTTCTTCTCGGCGAATCAACTGCCGCAGTTTTAGGTAGAGATAACTTAACATCCCTACAAAGGATGCCAAGATCAGCAAGGCAATGGGCCAGTTGAGCAGGGCAATGAAGACAATGATCGCCATCACCCGCACCAGCTTGGGAATAAACTGACCCGCCACTTCTGGGTAGCCCCAGGTGTGATTGCTTAATCCCCGCGCCAGGCGACCGGCAATGCGGCCAGGGTTATGTTCGTCATAGAACTCTAGGGGCAGGGTGAGAATTTTTTGAATGGTGCGCTGGGTTTGGTCGCGGCGAGCCCGCAGGGGAATATCCCAGTGAAACCAAAGACCCACCCATGGCTGAATGGGCGATCGCACCACCGTCACCAAAAACACCATGACCAATAAACTACCCAGGGTAAACTCCTGCCCCGGCGTGGTCTGGAGCAGCGTCGCCAGAGCTTGCACCATCCCGTTCAGAATGGCATCAATGGGCTGCCCCGACAGAATGTTAATCACCTGCCCAACGATATAGGGCACTACAAGATCAATAACTTCAAAAAGACTGGTAATCGCAATGCTGTAAATGGCGATCGCTCGATAGTCTTTGAAATAACGTAGGATGTCGCGAAAGTTTGCCATACCCTGTTCTCGGTTTAGCCAACGGTTACGCTGCACCAAGGCAGCATATTACATTTGTAGCATAGTTGTAGCACAAAAGGAGACAACTCGTATGGCAGTGGGATAGATTGAGTTATCCGCATTGGGATCCAGGTCACGACCTGCGTTGTGTGACTCATCGGTGCCCCATAGAGCGATCGCTTTTCCTAGTTTGCCGATTCTTGGGCTAGTCCGATACCCCCGGCCAGGTGAAGTCTTGGGAAGCTGGGGTGACTCTAACCCTTGTCTTTCTGGGCTTTATAGAGTGCTTTGAAGCGATTTTGCTGTACCTTATGATCAACGATGGGGGCAGGATAGCCGCAGCGATCGCGCTCCCAAAAAGGAATATCGCCGGTCACTAGGGGCTGGGTATCTACACTGCGCAACTCCGGCAACCACTGGCGAATGTAGTCCGCCTCAGGATCAAACTTCTTGGCCTGGCTGGCTGGGTTAAAAATCCGCAAGGGTTTCGGATCCATACCGCTGGAAGCGCTCCACTGCCAGCCGCCGTTATTAGACGCCAAATCGCCGTCCACCAAGCGCTGCATAAAGTAGCGTTCGCCCCACTGCCAGTTGATGATCAGATCCTTGGTGAGAAAACTCGCGACAATCATGCGACAGCGGTTATGCATCCAGCCGGTTTCGTTGAGCTGGCGCATGGCGGCATCGACGATGGGATAGCCGGTACGCCCCTCACACCAAGCTTGGAACTGGTCGGGGTGATTATCCCAAGGAAAGTCCTTAAAGGGATCGCGGTAGGGGCCATCCGCCAGTTCAGGGAAGAAATAAAGGGCATGGTGGTAGAATTCTCGCCAGGCAATTTCCTGCTGCCAGGTTTCCACATGGGTGCGAGTTTCGTCACTGCGGCTGCGTTGGTAGGCGGCATCGGCGGCGACCCAGAGGGTGCGGATGCCCAGGGTACCAAATTTCAGCGCTGCACTCAGGCGAGAGGTGCCGGGCAAAAAGGGAATGTTGCGCTGGTCGTTGTAGGTGGCGATCGCTTGCTCGCGGTCACAAAAGTCATAGAGGCGATCGTGGGCAGCCTTTTCACCGGGGGGCAGCAGCAGGTCGGTGTCCCAGGTGAATCCTAACTGGTTGGCTGAGGGTAGGGCGATGGTGTGGTCATGGGCGATCGCCTGTTCTGCATCGGTCAAGCCCGCTAGCTGGTCTGGCGTAGGTGCAGGGGGCAGCTTGGCTTGCGATCGCCAATTGCGCCAAAAGGGCGTGTAGACCGTATAGGGAGTGCCGCTGCCGGTTTTCACAGCTCCCGGCTCATGGAGCAGGTGATCCCAGGTGGTTTGCACCGTGAGACCCGACTCCTGTAGAGCTTCCGTGACCTGGCGATCGCGCTCCTGGGCATAGGGTTCCACATCCAGATTCCACGCCACCTGGGTAGCACCCAACGCTTGGGCCAGACGGGGTAGCATCATCGCCGGTTGCCCCTGGAGGATCAGCAACTGACTGCCCACCTGGGCATAGCGCTGCTGTAGATCTGCCAAACTGCCCAGGAGATAGACCACCCGCGCCGCCGCCACTTCCTGGGGATCGAGCAACGCCGGATCGAGGCAGAACAATCCCACCAAGCGCAGACTACGCTGCGCCAGGGTTGCCAGTCCCAGATTATCGCTGAGACGCAGATCGCGGCGATGCCAAAATAAACCCAACTCTGTCATAATCCTGCCCGTTGTTGAATACCAGTCGCCTACTATTATTACGAAGCTTGGCCAAGGGCGATCGCCTTTGCGGAGAATTGCCCCCTCCTGATCAGATTCCTGGGACAGGAACCACCTAGAATATCTACCATTGTTTTGTTTGAGATGGTCGTATGGTCACCCTGTCCGATTTTCAGTCTGCCCAAGCTCGCATCGCCCCCTATATTCGGCAGACGCCTGTTCTTGAACTCGTAGGATTACAACAGTCGCCCTGTCTGGATGCCCATCTGCTGCTGAAGCTGGAAAACCTACAGGTGACCGGAGCCTTCAAGGCAAGGGGAGCCTTGAATAAGTTACTCAGCCTGGTACCAGACGATCTGGAGCGCGGGGTAATCACGGCTTCGGGGGGGAACCATGGGCTAGCCGTGGCCTATGCAGCCTGGACAGCCCACGTGCCCGCCAAAATCTTTCTGCCCGCCAATGTTCCTGAAAGCAAGGCGATCAAACTTCAGCGCTGGGGTGCTGAGGTCATTCGCCATGGAGAGGTGTGGGACGATGCCAACCATGCTGCCCTAGCCATGGCCGAGCAAACGGGAATGGCCTACATTCATCCCTTTGCCGATCCGATGGTGATTGCTGGTCAGGGTACCTTAGCGTTGGAATTGGCCGTGCAAGCACCCCAGCTTGATAAAATCATCGTGGCGATCGGGGGCGGTGGATTAATCAGCGGTGTAGCAGCAGCGGCTAAGTTAATCAATCCCGCTATTCGCATCATCGGTGTAGAACCGACCGGTGCGCCAACGCTTTACGAAAGTGTGAAGGCCAATCAGGTGATTACCTTACCTAAAATCACAACCACAGCCAACACCCTTGCCCCCTGCCAAAGTACCCGGCTCAATTTATCCTTAGTGCAGCAAAATGTGGAAGAGATTGTCCTAGTCACCGATGAAGAGATGCGCGAGGCGGCCCATTGGCTATGGTTTGAATGTGGCATTGCGGCGGAACTCAGTGGCGCAGCGGCCATGGCAGCGATTTTGCAGCAGAGAGTCCCCATCTCCAAGGGCGATCGCATCTGTGCCTTAGTATGTGGAGCTGGCACCGACGGCATCTATTAACGTTTTCAGGATAACGTTAGTGGGAAAATAGGGTAAACCCCCTGTAGATGGTGGGCAGTGCCCACCCTAGTAAATTGGTGACCGCTATATCCAAAAGAGTGTTGTGCTGCTTGCGTTATGGTCGAGCGTCTCAGTCGTCACACCTATCCCACGGCCCCTCGTCATCCCTTGATGGTGTGTGCTTCGTTGGTGGGCCATCCCGCTAATCTAGGGGCACTGTGCCGCACAGTGGAGGCCTTTCGCCTGCAGTCTCTCGTCGTCAACAATGGCGCGATCGCCCATAACTCAGCGTTTCGGGGTCTGGCTGCCTCAAGCCACCAATGGCAACCCCTGCAGGACTGTCCCGTCGAGCACCTGCCGGATTGGCTACGACACCAGGCTCAGCAAGGCTATACCGCGATCGCCCTCGATCTAGATACCCAGGCACAACCGCTACCCGACTTTAGCTACCCCCAGCGGTCTATTTTGGTGCTGGGGAAAGAGCTGACGGGCATTCCCCAGCATGTGCGCCGCTGCTGTAGCCAAACGGTCACCATTCCCCAATTTGGTTTGGTGGAATCGCTGAATGTACAAACAGCAGCAGCGATCGCCATCTATGAATATGTGCGGCAGTGGGGTGCGCCGGGTTAGCTAGCCAGCGATCGCTGTTGGCGCATGGTGGTCACAAACTGTTCAAACAGATAGTCGGCATCGTGGGGGCCGGGGCTAGCTTCCGGGTGATACTGCACGGAGAACAGGGGCAGGGTTTTATGGCGAATGCCGGCCACGGTTTGATCGTTGAGGTTGAGATGGGTGATGTCCACTTGGGCATCATCTAAGGACTCGGCGGTGATGGCGAAACCGTGGTTCTGGCTGGTAATCTCTACCTGCTGGGATAGACCTGCGGGCTGGTTCAAGCCTCGGTGGCCAAACTTGAGCTTAAACGTTTCCGCCCCCAGGGATAGACCGAGGATTTGGTGCCCCATGCAAATGCCAAACACCGGCTTTTGGGCCGAGAGCAGCGTCTTCATGGTCTCGATGCCATCGGTGACCGCCGACGGATCGCCAGGGCCATTGGACAGGAAAATACCGTCGGGGTTATGGGCCAAAATCTCGGCGGCGGGGGTATGGGCAGGCACCACAATCACCCGACAGCCGTAGCGGGTCAGGCGGCGCAGAATATTGCGTTTGATGCCAAAGTCTATGGCGACGACGGTGAATTCGGGCTGGCTGGCCGGTGCGGTATCGAGGTTAAATTCCCAGTTGGTATCCGTAGGTTCCGACCATTCATAGGTGTCTGGAGTAGTGACCTGTTTCACAAGGTTCAACCCGGCCATGCTGGGAGCTGCCTGCACCTTGAGCAACAGTTCACCCGGATCCAAAATTTCAGTGGAGATCGCCCCGTTCATGGAGCCAGAGGAACGAATTTTGCGGGTGAGCGCCCGAGTATCAATGCCAAAAATGCCGGGAATGTGGTGCTGATCAAGGTAGGCTGGAAGAGACTGGGTGGATCGCCAGTTGCTGGGACGGTGGCAAATATTGCGAGCGATCGCCCCTGCCACTTGGGGATGGCTAGATTCATCATCCTCGGGATTGACCCCCGTATTGCCCAGTTCTGGGTAGGTGAATGTAACGATCTGTCCACAGTAGCTGGGATCGGTCAACACCTCTTGGTAGCCAGTCATACCGGTGTTAAACACCACCTCGCCGATGGTGGTGCCTGTCGCGCCAAACGACCAACCATGGTAAACCGTTCCATCGGATAGCACTAGTAGTGCAGGTTTAGCTTGGGCAAGCACCATAACGTCCTCTCAGCACATCTTTAAATTTGCCTCATTCATCTTACGCTTGGATTGGGGCATATTAAGTTAAAAGACCCCAAAGAGCTGCCCCGCCCTTCAGCATTCGTTGACAAAGTTTTGCCACCCTCGGTAGGCTATCCAGCTTGCACCCGCCTGATCTCGATCGCGTTAGACCTTCACCGATTGGAGCCTTGCACCTCATGATGCAGCACCTCAAACCCGGACTTCCTCTCTTGCTAGGAGGATTACTGATTGGGAGTTTATCCTGTCGGCCTGCGTCCACCGAAACCGCCCCAGTGCCACCGATGGATGCTGTGGTGGAAACTGAACCGATTGAAGCGGAGCCAGAGCCGGAGCCAGAGCCCGCCGCTACTGACTATTTCCAGGAAGCGATTGAGCGGGCCACAAGTGCCGTCAATATCACCCAGCGGGCCCAGTCCCAAGATGATTGGCGATTGGCAATCAACCGGTGGCAGCAGGCGATCGCCCTCCTGCAAGCCGTGCCCCAATCCAGCGCCAACTATCCCCAGGCCCAGACCAAAATTACCGAGTATCAGCAAAATCTCAGCTATGCCGAGCAGCAGGCTAACCGCCCCGTTGCCGCCAGTTCCGATGGGGTCGTCGTGGTCACGCCCCAAGCTACACCTCCTACAAGTAGCCTAGGAACAGCAACGCAGCCATCACCTGCCCCCGTTAGTTCTAGCGTTTTCCGCACTCCCATTGTCAGCCGAGCAGGCGGTACGCCGGTGGTGAATGTCACGTTCAACGGTCGGCAGTCTTTTCCGATGATTGTGGATACGGGGGCCAGCGGCACGGTGATTACGCCAGCCATGGCCAATGCTCTCGGCGTGGTGCGAGTGGGCGAAACCACTGTCTCAACTGCCAGCGCCCGCAATGTGTCCTTTGGGCTGGGCTATGTGAACTCCATGGAAGCCGGGGGGGCGATCGCCAACAATGTCTTGGTGGCCGTCTCAACGCCAGAACTCGATCTAGGTCTGCTAGGACATGACTTTTTTGGCGACTATGACGTTGTGCTTGGGCAAGATTACGTGGAATTTCGCGAACGCTAATCCCCCAGTGATTTGAAAAGCCCCATGATCACAGGATGCGTGGGCGACAGTATAACGCGTTACGGCTGAGGGTTGGCGGTGCGTTGCGCTTCGCGAACCCTACATCCAAGAGTCCGATAGGGTTGTTCGCAGCTTATCCTGTTATGCCCGTGGGCTCTCGCTGAGCTGACTAGCAAAATCCTAAATCACTGCCCCGACCGGCATGGGCCAGCGCCAGGGTGTAATAGCGCTTGGCATGGTCGATCAGATCTTTGGCCTCATCCTCCGACACCTGCCGCAGTTGCTTGGCAGGAACGCCCACCATTAGCGATCGCGGCGGTACATCTTTGGTGACCACACAGCCCGCACCGATGATGCTGCCTGCCCCCACCCGCACGCCGTCCAGGACAATCGCCCCAATACCAATCAGACAGCCGGTTTCAATATAGGCGCTATGCACCACCGCCCGGTGGCCGATGGTGACGTAATCCTCCAGCACCGTCGGCTGGCCCGGATCGCCATGCAGCACCGCACCATCCTGCACATTGCTGTAGCTGCCGAGGCGAATGTCTTCCACGTCCCCCCGCACCACAGCGCCATACCAAATACTCACCCCGGTGGCGATCGCTACCCGACCGATGACCGTGGCATTACCAGCCACAAAGGCCGCAGCAGACATATCAGGCGATCGTCCGAAGGGGAATGGGGAAGATAGGGAAAACTCACTGCTCATAGACGATGATTTCTGCTAAGGTTATCAACAAATACCCATGACGTAGGCTGGTTCATTCGGTCTGCTGAGGGCATGAACCCATAGTTAAGGGATTCATCCATGCCGATGGCGATCGCACTGATAGCGATCGCAGTCCTCGTCTAAAGTAGATCATCCGGGTCAATCTCAGTAGATCCCAACGCCCATCCCTCAGCCCTCTGTGCGTCATTCAATCCCGCTGCTTGTAAACGGCATTCTGTTGTAGCTCTGCCCTCAACACGTCTAAGGATAGCCTTGGTGAATGGAGACTATGCTGGCAACGACTTCATGATGAACCCAGCTTTACAATATCCAATTTTTGGCCCGGAAATCCAATGCCCCCACTGTCGGCAAACGATTCCCGCCCTCACCTTGACAGACACCTATCTCTGTCCGCGTCATGGAGCCTTTGAGGCGGATCCCAAAACAGAGGAATTGGTGCATCTGCAATCAGGACGGCATTGGCGACGCTGGGATGACGACTGGTATCGGCAGCATACCCATCCCGACGGCATTCGCTTTGAAATTCATGAAGCCCTCGATCGCCTCTATACCCAAGGCTATCGCGCCACCCGCGTGATCATTGCCAAGCGCTATCAGGACTTGGTGAGTAGCTACCTAGAGCGCAATGCTCCATGGCGAGGTCAGGGGGAGTCTACAGCGCCGCGTCTCTATGGGCTACCGGTGGAATTTAGCCCCGACCCCCAGGAGGATCCCTGCTGGGATGTGATCAATTTTTCCCTAGAGAAAGAGCCCGGCGCGCCGGTACTCTATCCCTATTTTCGCTTGTTTGAATAGGTCAAGACTCTTGGCTACGGGTCATTACGGTGGTCTGTGGGGCTAGCCGTGATCATAGACATGCTGTAGTTGTCAGGAGTTGTCAGGATAGTTGTCAGGATAGTTATGACGAATCGACTTGCCCAGTCCCAAAGCCTCTATCTGCGGAAACACGCAGAGAATCCCATCGATTGGTGGCCTTGGTGTGATGAGGCGATCGCCACCGCCCGCGCCACCCATCGCCCCATTTTTCTATCCATTGGCTATTCAAGCTGCCACTGGTGTACGGTCATGGAGGGGGAAGCCTTCTCCGATGGGGCGATCGCTGATTATATGAACGAGCACTTCCTGCCGATTAAGGTTGATCGGGAAGAGCGCCCAGATATTGACAGCATTTATATGCAAACCCTGCAAATGATGACCGGGCAGGGAGGCTGGCCGCTGAATGTATTTCTCTCCCCCGACGATCTGCTGCCCTTCTATGGCGGCACCTATTTTCCCCTAGAGCCGCGCTACGGCCGGCCGGGTTTCTTTCAGGTGCTGCAGGCGATTCGCAACTTTTTTGATACGGAAACTGAAAAGCTGAGCACGGTGAAGGAAAAGATCCTGGCTCAACTGCAGCAGGTATCTCGTTTGCAGGCTTCCGGCAGTTTAGAA
Organism: Leptolyngbya sp. CCY15150; assembly: GCF_016888135.1. Lineage (NCBI taxonomy): Bacteria > Bacillati > Cyanobacteriota > Cyanophyceae > Leptolyngbyales > Leptolyngbyaceae > Leptolyngbya > Leptolyngbya sp. CCY15150. Next base: position 125,297 of record NZ_JACSWB010000164.1, on the reverse strand, counting down.
GATAGTCAGCTTCGTCAGGGTCTCGACTACAGTGCGGGCATCCTCAGCAGTCGCGATACGGGGCCCAGCTTTCCCATGATTCCCTACGCCTTAGCGGCACTCCGGGGCGATCGCCTCTCCGGAGATGACACGGAGTATGATGCGCGGGAACTGTGCTATCAGCGGGGTTTGAGCCTGGCCCTGGGCGGCATTTATGACCACGTCGCCGGTGGTTTCCATCGCTACACCGTCGATGCCACCTGGACAGTGCCCCACTTTGAAAAAATGCTCTACGACAATGGGCAGATTGTGGAATATCTGGCCGATCTCTGGGCGGCGGGTTTACAAGAGCCAGCCTTTGAACAGGCGATCGCTGGCACCGTGGACTGGCTGAAACGGGAGATGCTTGCCGAGCCAGGCTTTTTCTATGCGGCTCAGGATGCCGATAGCTTTGTCACCCCGGAGCAAGTTGAGCCGGAGGAAGGGGCTTTTTACGTGTGGAGCTACGAGGAGCTAGCCCAGTTTCTGGCACCCGACGACTTAGACGCCCTCGAATCCCAGCCGTTTACCATTTCTCCACCCGGCAACTTTGAAGGGCAGAATGTTTTGCAGCGCCTCACGCCAGGGGCGCTCTTGCCCGCAGCCAAAACCGCTCTGGGTAAACTGTTCACCGTGCGCTATGGTGCGCCGCCGGAGCAGGTTTCCCGCTTTGCCCCAGCCCGCGATCGCCAAGACGCCACCCAAACGGCTTGGCCCGGACGCATTCCCCCAGTGACCGATACCAAGATGATCGCCGCCTGGAATAGTCTGATGATCTCCGGTCTGGCCCGAGCGGCAGCGGTGTTCCAGCAGCCAGACTACCTCACCCTGGCCAGCCAAACGGCTCAGTTCATCCTGGATCATCAATGGGTGGGCGATCGCTTCCATCGTCTCAACTACGAGGGACAAGCAGCGGTGCTGGCTCAGTCGGAAGACTATGCACTGTTCATTAAAGCGCTGATTGATGTTCACCAAGGGGCGATCGCCCTAGATCCAACAGCGGCACCATCCTGGCTAGAGCGGGCGATCGCTGTGCAGGCAGAATTTGACGAATTTCTGTGGAGCATTGAACTCGGAGGGTACTACAATACCGACGCCCGGAATGACCTCGTGGTGCGAGAACGCAGCTTTGAAGACAATGCTACGCCCTCAGCCAACGGGATTGCGATCGCCAACCTGATGCGCCTGTTCCTGCTAACGGAAAACCTCGATTACCTCGACCGGGCAGAACAGGGACTCACCGCCTTCGCCCCCGCCATGGTGCAGGCTCCGCGCGCTTGCCCCACCCTATTTGCCGCTCTCGACTGGTTCCGCAACCCCACCCTAGTGCGCACCCAGCCAGAGTTAATTCCCGCCCTCGCCGCCGCCTACCATCCCACCACCATCTATCAAGTCGCCCCTCATCTCCCTGAGGGAGCCGTGGGCATGGTCTGCCAAGGTCTGAGCTGCAAAGCCCCAGCCAGCGATGTTCAGATGTTACTCGACCAGCTCCAGCAGATCGAACGGCGATCGCCCTAGCTCTGAGGTAGGTGAACAGAGCCCTTAGGAGACAAGGGTTTCGACATCGCTCAATCCGGTAACCTAGCTGCATTGAATGGAGTCCACCGACGTGCAATCAGCGAGACCCTCCAGCAGACGCTGATTTTCCTCAGGGCGGCGTACGGCAATGCGAAAAAAGCGATCGCCCAGGTCTGGAAAACTGATACAGTCTCGCACCAGAATGCGATGGCGGGTGAGCAACCGCTGTTGCAGAGCCGTGCTGGAGGCTTCGGTTTGAACCAGTAAATAGTTCGCCGCGCCGGGGTAGGGGCGAAGGCCGGGCAAGGCGGCCAGACCTGCCATCAAGGATTGGCGCGCGGGCGGCAGCCATTGCCGGGTTTGCTGCTGAAAGAGGCGATCGCCCACCACGGCCTGTCCAGCCAGATCAGCCAGAGCATTCACCGTCCAAGGATCGCGCCACGACTGCCAGCGCTGAACGCGATCGGGATGGGTGATCGCATAGCCCAGCCGCAGCCCCGGCAAGCTGTAGAACTTGGTGAGCGATCGCAGGATCACCAGGTTAGGATAATCCGCTATCCAGGGCACCAGACTTTGCTGCTCGTCCTCGGGCAAAAAGTCCATGAAGGCTTCGTCAATCACCACCTGCTTGAACGCCTGCAGGTAGGGCAAGAGCGCCTCTGCTGTCCATAGATGCCCGGTGGGATTGTGGGGATTGTTGATCAGCAAACCGCAGTCTTCCGGTGCATAGGGCAAGGTCGATAGATCCACTAAGGATGGCGACTGACCGAGGGCGATCGCCTCTAGATCCAGCGACTGGGGCAAGACCAAAACGCCAAAGGTATGCAGCGATCGCCCATAGTCGCCAAAAGCCGGCGTTGGCAGCACCACAGCTTTGCAGGACGTCAGCTCATAGCCCGCCCAGGTCAACACTTCCGCCGCGCCATTTCCCGGCAGAATCCAGTCCGGGGAAAGCTGGTGGGCTTGTCCCAGAGCGGCGCGAAGCTGGCTGTAGCTAGGGTCGGGGTAGTCCCGCAGGGTGGCCATGCCCGATTGCAGGGCAGCGATCGCCGATGCAGGTGGCCCGAGGGGATTGATGCTAGCGGAAAAGTCGAGGATGTCTTGAGGGTGGCAGAGGGCGATCGCGGCGGCCCAGGCAAGATTGCCGCCGTGGGCAGGGCGCTGCGGTGGAGAGTGAACCATGGTGGATCAACGGTACTGGCTACTGTTTGTACTGTACCAGTGGTCTTGGACTTTGGGAGCTAGGTGAGCCATTGGGCTAGCTCAAAGAGCAGTGGGGCGATGATCAGCGCCGGCAGGAACGAGCCAACCCGGACACGCAGCAACTCAAGTAAGTTAAAGCTGATGCCCATAATCATGAGTCCACCAATGCCGGTCAGCAAAAATATCCGTGGATCGGCTTCAGGATTGGGCAATAAATTAGAAAAAACGGCTGCTAGCAGCGATAAGCTACCTTGGTAGATCAGCAAAGGTAAGGTAGAAAAACCGACACCCAGACCATAGGTGCTAGCAAAGGGAATAGAGGCCAGTCCATCCATCATGGCTTTGATGACTAACAGGGTATTGTCATTCGACAATCCGTTATTGAGACTGCCGATCAGCGCCATGGGGCCAATGCAGAACAGTAAACTGGTGGCGACAAAGCCTTCAGTAAACTTACCTTGTCCTCGCAGGTGTTTCTTGAGCCAATCTCCCAATCCTGCCAGACGATCTTCCAATTGCCACCACTCGCCCAGGAAGCCACCGCCCACCATAGACAACAGTCCCAAAACCGCCCCGTCGATCGCTCCCCCTTGGGCATCGGCTAGGCGACCGGCCATGGAAATACCAATCCACAACGTCATGAGTCCTAGAGCTTGGGTAATGATTTGCTGCATCCGTTTGGGAAGACGACTGCCCAGCAGCAGACCGAGGGCAGTGCCGATGAGAATAGTAAATACATTAATCCAAGTGCCGCTCGTTTTTAGCCAAAAGTCAACTACCATGAATCTTTATCTCAGACAGAGGTGGAGAGGATTGAGTCAAGAACAGCACAAATCGTCGAGAGAGCGATCGCCCTTGAGGGAATTCATGATTGTGCCATAAAGTCTGCGATGGAGTACATGGCTGTTTTGGGAACCAGGACTATCTTGCTGGATAATTAGGGAGCGATCGCCCTCCTGGATATACGTAGCAAAACCGCCCTGCTAAACTATGGCTAAGCCGCCCACCTCTAGACTAGCCCCATCAGCCTTCGACCCAACCACTATGACTCAGCCCTTAAAAATCCCCGATACCGTGAGCTTTGAAGCGGCGATCGCCCTCACCCAAAACCTGATGGCGGCCATGGAAAACCATCAGATCTCCGAGGAGCACATTCAAGAGGCGATCGCTCAGTTGGTGGCGACCCAAAACGGTGCCCGAGGCTTTTTCGTCACCTATCTCACGGATGATCGTCCCCTGGCCGACCAGGCTTCCCAGAGCGTCATCCAAGCCCTCCAGACTTCCCCAGATATCGTGGCAGAACTGTTGGTGAAAAATCTAGCCATGTCGTCCGCCATGGCGGTGGCCCACCGTCGCAACCATCATGATGACTTAGCCCAAGGATCGGATCGCGTGCGATCGCGTACCCATCATCTGATCCAGCAGCTCGATCTGCCGTTAATTACCGAAAAAGCCCAGCAGCTTCAGGACAGCATCAACGGCGACGGTGTGTATAGCAATTTCCTCGATCGCTGGGGCTATGATGACGAACAGCGCCAAGTGATTGATCAGGCTATCACGGAGGCGATCGCTCCAGAATGAGACTTTGGGGCGGAGATATAGTTATCTGTTGACATCTGTCTGTTGATATCTGTTCGTACTGTTCAATCACCCACGCTTGAGGGCATACGATTCCGGTATGATGGGGCAAACCTAGGGGCGATCGCCTCTGGTTTAGACCTGTTGTGTGAGAACAAGTATGTCTACTCCGCGTGATTTCATTGGCTATGGTCGCCATACCCCTGATCCTCAATGGCCCAACGGTGCAAGACTTGCCGTACAGTTTGTGATCAACTATGAAGAGGGTGGCGAGAACTGCATTTTGAATGGCGATGTTGCTTCAGAAGCATTCTTATCTGAAATCGTCGGCGCAGCACCGCTCACCGGTGTACGCCACATGAATATGGAATCCATCTATGAATACGGCAGTCGGGCTGGTTTTTGGCGACTGCATCGGTTGTTTACCTCTCGAAACCTACCGGTTACTGTCTACGCCGTTGCCCTAGCGCTACACTACAATCCGGATGCAGGGAAAGCCATGGTGGAAGCGGGTTGGGAAGTGGCCAGCCACGGCTATCGCTGGATTGACTATCAGTATATGGGCGAAGAGGCCGAGCGGGAGCATCTCAGGAAAGCGATCGCGATCCACACGGACGTCATTGGCAGTCGTCCCCTAGGTTGGTATACCGGCCGCACCAGTCCCAACAGTCGCCGCATTGCCGTAGAGGAAGGTGGATTTCTTTACGATTCTGATAGTTATGCCGATGACTTACCCTATTGGGTGATGGACTACGGCAAGCCCCATCTGGTGATTCCCTACACCCTAGATACCAATGACATGCGCTTCGCCACAGCCCAAGGGTTTAACAGCGGCGATCAGTTTTTTACCTATCTCAAAGACGCCTTTGATGTCCTCTATGCGGAGGGCGAAACAGCTCCCAAGATGCTGAATATTGGTCTCCACTGCCGTCTGTCAGGACGTCCAGGACGTACCGCTGCCTTAGCTCGTTTTCTAGACTATATTCAAAGCCGCGATCGCGTCTGGATATGTCGCCGGATAGATATCGCCCGCCACTGGCACGAGTATCATCAGCCGCTAGTGGACTAAGATAGGGTAGCGATCGGCGTTGCTCAACAAATCGTTGATCCCTGGTACAGCAACGCCGCGATCGCCTCACGATAACCTACTTAATCCATCATGTGTTACCCACATTGAGCAAATCGGATGGCAGACGCTTGAAGGCCAGGCGTTCGTTTTCCACATCCACAAAGATGGTGTCGTTTTCGCTGAAATCACCCCGCAGAATGGACTTAGCAATCTGAGTTTCCAGTTCTCGCTGAATGGCCCGCTTCAGAGGTCGTGCTCCATAGACAGGATCGTAACCTACAGCAGCCAGGAAATCGAGAGCCGCTTCAGATAACTTCAGAGCAATCTTGCGATCGCTCAACCGTTGGGCCAAACGCTGCACCTGAATTTTCACAATCTCCCGCAGTTGGTTTTGCTTGAGCGCATGGAAGATAATGATTTCATCAATACGGTTCAGGAATTCAGGGCGGAATTGGCTGCGCATAGCGTCCATCACCCGCGATCGCATCACGTCATACTGTTCGTCATCACCCGACACATCCAGGATGTACTGAGAGCCGATGTTGCTGGTCATGATGATGATGGAATTTTTGAAGTCCACCGTCCGCCCTTGGGAGTCAGTCACTCGTCCATCATCCAGAATTTGCAGGAGAACGTTAAAGGCATCCGGGTGAGCTTTTTCGATCTCGTCAAATAGAATCACTGAGTAAGGACGACGGCGCACGGCTTCGGTCAACTGCCCGCCTTCCTCATAGCCCACATATCCTGGCGGTGCGCCAATCAGCCGCGAAACGGCATGTTTCTCCATATATTCCGACATGTCGATGCGCACCATAGCATCTTCGGTGTCGAATAGGTAAGCAGCGAGGGCTTTGCCCAGCTCTGTTTTACCGACCCCGGTGGGGCCGAGAAAGATAAAGCTGGCTATGGGACGGTTGGGGTCAGAAAGTCCAGCCCGCGATCGCTGAATGGAGTCTGCCACAGCGGTAACCGCTTCTTCTTGCCCAATGACTCGCCGGTGCAGTTCATCGTCGAGGTGAAGCAGCTTTTGCATTTCCGATTCCACCAAGCGACTGATGGGAATGCCCGTCCATTTCGAGATAATTTCCGCAATATCCGATTCAGTTACCTCCTCTCGCAGCAGGGATTTGCCGTCCGTTTGGGTTTCCGCAAGCTGGGTTTCCGCTTCCTGCACCTGACGCTGCAGTTCAATCAATTTGCCATACTTCAGCTCCGCTGCCTTATTCAGGTCATAGTCTCGCTCAGCCTGCTGAATTTCTACGTTGACCCGATCGATTTCTTCCTTAAGCTTTTGAATCGAGTCGATCACACCTTTTTCCGACTGCCACTGAGCATTTAAGCCCCGCTGCTGTTCTTTAAGATCAGCTAGATCTTTCTCCAGTCGCGCTAAGCGTTCTTGCGAGGCAGGATTGCTTTCCTTCTGAAGCGATAAACGCTCCATTTCTGCCTGGATAATTTCCCGATCAACCCGATCCAGTTCCTCAGGCTTGGAGGTGATTTCCATTTTTAGCTTAGCAGCAGCCTCATCGACGAGGTCAATGGCCTTGTCGGGAAGGAAGCGATCGCTGATGTAGCGCGTGGATAAGCTAGCGGCCGCCACCAAGGCGCTGTCAGAAATCTTCACCCCATGGTGGACTTCATAGCGTTCCTTGAGCCCCCGGAGAATGGAGACCGTATCTTCAATAGTGGGCTGATCGACGTAGACCTGCTGGAAGCGACGCTCTAGGGCCGCATCTTTTTCAATGTATTTACGATACTCATCTAGGGTAGTCGCGCCAATACAGCGCAGTTCACCCCGAGCCAGCATCGGCTTGAGTAAGTTACCTGCATCCATGGCTCCTTGGGTGGCTCCAGCCCCCACCACGGTGTGGATCTCGTCGATGAACAGGACAACTTGCCCTTCAGAATCGGTAACTTCCTTCAGCACCGCCTTCAGACGTTCTTCAAATTCCCCGCGATACTTAGCGCCGGCAATCAGTGCCCCCATATCCAACGAAATCAACTGCCGATCTTTGAGGGACTGAGGTACATCACCGCTGACGATACGCTGGGCCAGGCCCTCGGCGATCGCTGTTTTACCCACTCCCGGCTCCCCAATCAGCACCGGATTATTTTTGGTGCGCCGCGACAAAATTTGGATCGTGCGCCGAATTTCGCCATCACGACCAATGACCGGATCCAGCTTGCCGCTGCGGGCAGCTTCCGTCAGATCGCGGCCATATTTTTCCAGGGATTGGTATTTGCCTTCGGGGTTTTGATCCGTCACTTTTTGATTTCCTCGGATTTGATCAATCGTGTCCTTAAGTTTGGCTTCAGTGAGACCAAATTCTTGAAAGAGCGCCTTGCCAAAACGGCCGTCACGGGCGTAGGGCAGCAGCAGATGCTCAGTGGAAATGTAGTCGTCATCATACTGCTTTCGCAACTCATCTGCCCGATCCAGCAGGCTATCCAGCGATCGCCCCACATAAACGGAGCTGTTATCGCCACTCACCTTCGGCTGTCGGTCAATAAACTGCTGGGTATAGTCCCGCAGCCGCTGAGGACTTGCGCCTAGCTTACTAAAAATGCTGGCAACAAGACCTTCATCCTCCAGCAGGGATAAGAACAGGTGTTCTGGCTCCAGTTGCTGATGGCGAGCCTGTTTGACAATGTCAGGGGTGCGGGCGATCGCTGCCCAGGCTTTTTCCGTAAACTGGTTGGGATTATTGGGTTGCATCGTAGACCTCCGTAGCGTCTGCTGTCCTCCTTGGGTTGCATCCGTGCTGAACGACGGCCGATGGCTAACTCACCCAATGAGACATGTACTATGGCAATTGTAGAAAAGCAACGGCGATCGCTAGGATCGGTGTTCACGCCTCTTAGAATAGGTATTGCCGTCCTCAGGTGGCAAAAACGCCAAATTCGTCTGATCAAGGCATCTTGATGTTGAAGATGGCCTAAGATAGCCGACCTGGCACGATTGTAGATTCCCAACGGCGTTATGCTGAACACCCACGGCTTCCATCACATTGCCATCATTTGTTCCGACTACCCAACCTCTAAGCGATTTTACGTTGAGGTGCTGGGCTTTCAGGTGATTCAAGAAACCTACCGAGCGGAGCGAGACTCCTATAAGCTAGACCTACGCGTGGGCGATCGCGATCAGATCGAACTCTTTTCCTTCCCCGATCCACCACCGCGACCTAGCCGTCCGGAAGCCTGTGGACTGCGGCATCTATCCTTTGCTGTGGCGGACTTGGAGGGGGCGATCGCTCACCTCACGGCCCAGGGCATTGCCGTCGAACCCATCCGCCTTGATAGCCTCACCCAGCGACGGTTTACCTTCTTTCAAGACCCCGATGGTCTTCCCTTAGAACTCTATGGGGCATAATCGAAGTTGACCTGCGATCGCAGATCGTTTCCCATTCGCTGGCTCCATCATCACCTGATCTCACCGTCTAAACTAACGTCTAACATCTGGATCCCCCAAGCATCGGCTGGGTCAACCTGCAGCCCAGCCCTAGGCACCTACTCTAGGCATCTATTGGTTAAGCAACTATTAAGCTAGACCTACCAATAGCCACCTATCTCCTAGGCAAGCATCGGGGAGCATCCACATGTTATATGACTCGTCTGGGGCGATCGCCCTGGCTGTTCACCATCGGCAATCCAAAGGGCGCACAAGTCTGATGCAACCACCTATTCAACCTGGAACCATCCTGCAAAATCGCTACCGCATGTTGAGCATCCTTGGGCAAGGGGGCTTTGGGCGCACCTACCTGGCGGAAGATCAGGGGCGGTTTAACGAACGCTGTGCCTTAAAAGAATTTATTCCCCTCCAAGGTGCCATCGGCATGATGGACAAATCCCGCGAGCTCTTCCAGCGGGAAGCGTCGATCTTGTACCAAATCCAGCATCCCCAAATTCCCCAGTTTCGGGCGACCTTTGAGGAAGATCAACGCCTATTTCTGGTGCAGGACTATGTAGAAGGGAAAACCTATCGGGCCTTGCTCACCGATCGCCAAACCCAAGGGCTGGCCTTCTCCGAAGCAGAAGTCACGCAACTGATGCGGCAACTACTGCCGGTGCTCGCCCATATCCACAGCAAGGGCATCATCCACCGCGACATCGCGCCAGATAACATCATTCATCGCCAAGGCGACTCCCTGCCGGTGTTGATTGATTTTGGGGTCGTCAAAGAACTGGCCACCCGAGTCCAGTCGCCGGAAACTACGCCGCAATATACCACCGTGGGCAAGCTAGGCTATGCGCCGGGGGAACAAATGCAGAGCGGTCAAGCCTATCCCAACAGCGATCTCTACGCCTTGGCTGTGACCGTGGTGGTGCTGCTGACAGGCAAAGAGCCCCAGGAACTCTACGACGATCGCACCCTCACCTGGTTTTGGCAGCGTTGGGTGAATGTGAGTCCGGGGTTTGCCCAGGTGATCAACACCATGCTTAGCTATCGGCCAGGCGATCGCTACCAGTCTGTCCGGGATGTGGTGCAAGCGCTCCAGGCGAACGTTCCCCAAGCTGGAGCCAAGCCAGCCCCCAGCCCCAACCCGAGCCCTGCGCCCCCCGCACCGGCACCCGCACCACCCGCACCGCCCGCACCGCCCGATCTATCCCAGATGCCGACCATGGCCGTGGGCCGTCCCTACGAGCCCACCCAGGCCGTACCATCCCGCACCCCCGATCGCGCCTACCGTCCGCCCATTGTCCCTCAGGTCGAAGAACAAAGCTCGGTGTGGGACAATCCCTTTGCGGTGTTTATGATTTTTGTCGCGGCGGCGATCGTGATCGGAGCATTATCCTGGGCGATCGTCGGAGCCTTGCTGACGCCGGTGGAGCATCCGGTCGTCAACGAACCTCCTGCCCAAGAAGAGCCGGAACCCGAGCCGGAGCCCGAGCCCGAGCCCATTCCCACTGAGCCGATCGAGTTTAGCCAACGCCTAGCGCTGCGGCCTGGTCGAACCGAAACCATCGAAGGCAGTCTCCAGCAAAATGAAACCGTCAACTACATCATTTCAGTGGAACAAGGGCAAACCCTCACGGTTGATGTAGCAGAGGAAGGGATGTTGCTATCTGTTCTCGGGCCCAATCGCCAACCGGCTGATGATCAGGCAGAGCGCGTATTGAGCTGGCAGGGAGAACTGGACTTCACAGGGGATTACACCGTGCAGTTGAGTCCTGTGCGGGGTGTGGTCGAAAGCGACTATACCCTCACGGTCGATCTGGAGGCAGCGCCCGAGCCAGAACCCGAGCCAGAACCCGAGCCAGAACCGGAACCCGAGCCAGAACCCGAGCCGGAGCCGGAACCCGGGCCCGAGATTATTTCCGTGCCCCTACAGTTTGAACCAGGTTCTGATGGCACCTTAATTCAAGGGCGTAGCGACCCTAGCGAGATTCGTCGCTATTTAGTCCGCGCGGAGGCTGGTCAGATTCTGCAAGCAGAAGTAGCCAGTGGCGATGTGAGGTTAGATATTCGCCTCCCCAATGGACGGTTGATCGCAGATGCCGCCGAACTGCTGTTTTGGGAAGGACAGCTCGACCGCAGTGGATTATTTCAGATTGATGTGGTCGCAGGGAGTGACACTGGCTACAGTGTTGATGTACGCGTTGTAAATCCCGAGTAATCACGCTATGGCTAACGCTATAGCCACAGGGTTGACATGTGCATGATCCAAAGGTGCATGATCTATCAGGACAAGTGAGGAGCAAGTCGTGAGCAGTACGGCAAAAACAACGTTCATTGCAGGAACAGAGGCAGGGGTTGGCAAAACCCTCCTGCTGCGATCGCTGGCGATTTATTGGCAAACCTATCGCGCTGCCCAGTCCATCGCGATTATGAAACCGATCGATCAAGACGATCGCGATCGCCTTCTCTACCAAGACCTCGTCCCTCACCAGTCGCTCGACAGTATCACCCCCTGCCGCTGGGAGCCCCATCGATCCGCTGGCTCGATGAACGCTGAATTAACGGCTATCTGGCAAGAATTACAAACCCTGATGCAGACCCATACCTGGGTTTTGCTGGAAGCCATGGGTAGCTTGGGCTATCCGATCGCTCCAGATACCACCCTGGCAGATTTAGCTTGGGACTGGCGCTTGCCGACCATTTTAGTAGTGCCGGTGCGTCCCGGTGCGATCGCCCAAGCGGTGGCCCATGTGGCCCTAGCCCGGCAGGCAAAGGTGCATCTTAAAGGCCTGGTGCTCAACTGTTGCCAGCCAGATTCTGCCGACCATCTAGACGACTGGCTCTCACCAACCTGGCTGCGATCGCTCACCCAAATGCCAGTTCTAGGCTGCTTACCCTATCTGCCCGATCCCAGCGATCGCTCCGCTCTCCTACAGGCAGCAGCAGGCCTTGAACTTGAAAAAGTCTTTGGATCCATGCCCCTACCTCTCGGGGCATAAGAATTCCCATAGAAAAGGGGCGAACAATGTTCGCCCCTTTCTAGCTACCTCTTAGTTACCGATAGATCAATCGTGAGCCTGGGAGACTGGGAGACTACAGAGCGAAATCTGCATCCAGCACCACGTCAAGGTCTTCCTCAGGTTCAATCACCACTACTTCTACTTCGCGATCGCTACCGCCGATTAAAATAGCGGCTAGTGCGCCCAAGCCAGCCCCACCTAGCACTTCTAGGAAGTCAATAGAACCAAAGACCTCAGAAATGACACCGGCAGCAGCAGCACCAATGGCGGCTCCCCGTAGAATATCTGGGTCGCTGCGCTCTGAGATGATTTCGGTTTCGGTAATTGGATCCGAGGATGCCACGATATCGCGGCGAGTGCCGTTGGCAAACACCACTTCACTAGCGACAAACTGGGTACCTTCTTCAACCGGCAATAGCTCACCTTCAATCTGGCTACCGGCAGGAATCACCAAGGTGCCAGCCGAGGAGAACACATCCACCGTGGTCACCAAGGTTACAGGATAGGTTTCATCCGGGGCGATGACAATCCGCTCTGCTTCGGTATAAGCCACGGGAATAATCGTACCGGCAGGCACCACCACGGCAGCGGGTTGCCCAAACAACTGAGCGGTTTGGAACGGCTGCACATGCGCTTCCGATGCCAAGACCCGCTGAGCCATGGAGAAGGGGGCGATCGCTGCGGATGCCATGCCCAAAGCTATCAGTGCCGCTGTTTTAGATCTGAACTGTTTTGACAACATAATGAGTCTCCGATTAAATGCAAGAACATAGATACACTGCAAACCACCGTTGGCTTTCATCTGCTAGGGGCGTTCAAACTTGATCGCTTTCGCCAAAGTCAGGGTCGATATCCTTTAGGCTTCACGAGTAGGCTTCACGAGAATGGAGGGCAAGGCTCATCGTGGCTTTGCTCTAGATCACCATCGTGTCGGGTTCCTAGAGACAAACTCCGTATCGATAGAGATCAGCCGCCACCGCAGTCTCATTACCTTTGACTTTGTCCGGAAGCTAAAGTTCCACGCCGTTGGAATCTAGGGGCGATCGCCGGTTACATTCGCGGGTTACCGGGAAACGTCTTTCGCTATGCTGAGGAGTGGACAGGTTGTGCGCCTGGTTGCATGGTCACAATCGAATCATAGAAGAACCGATGGCAGGACATAGTAAGTGGGCGAATATCAAGCGCCAAAAAGCACGGGTGGATGCAGTCAAGGGCAAGACCTTTGCCCGAATATCCCGAGCCATTATTGTGGCAGCCCGCAACGGCATCCCCGATCCGGAGGGCAATTTTCAACTACGCACCGCGATTGAAAAGGCCAAGGCGGCGGGCATTCCCAATGACAATATTGAACGGGCGATCGCTAAGGGAGCTGGCACCCTAGGCTCGGCCAACGAGCTGGAAGACATTCGCTACGAAGGCTATGGGCCAGGCGGCGTTGCGGTGCTGATTGAGGCGCTGACCGACAACCGCAACCGCACAGCGGCGGATCTGCGATCGGCGTTCAGCAAAAATGGCGGCAACCTGGGGGAAACGGGCTGTGTGAGCTGGATGTTTGCCCAGAAGGGCGTGGTGTCGTTACGCAACATCACCGATGAAGATGCTCTGTTGGAGGCGTCGTTAGAGGGTGGGGCCGAGTCCTATGAACTCATGGAGGTGGACGAAACGCCGGGGGCAGAGGTGTTGACCGATGCAGCCGGTCTGGAGACCCTAAACCAAGCGTTACAAGAGCGGGGCTATGACATCAGCGATGCAGAACTGCGCTGGATTCCCGAAAATACCCTAGAGGTAGCGGATCCGGATCAGGCGCGATCGCTCCTGAAGCTGATGGATGCCCTGGAAGACTTGGATGACGTGCAAACCGTGACGGCCAATTTTGATATGGCCGAGGATTTGATGGCCCTGAGTATGGGTTGATAGGTCTCTGCTTGATGGGAGAGAGCGATCGCGTCACAATAGATAGATGGAGCTAGAGATATAGCAATGGTTCCGTGGCGTAGCGTCAAGCTAGCATCACCCCTGATGCCCCTTAATCGACGCCTAGATCCAAGGCTCTAGCTGCAAATTGTTGTTGCAACGTAATGCAGGCATGGTGTTAACACAGGCAGCCCAATCACCTCAGGCGATCGCCTCCCGTTCTGTAGACTATGACGTGACCATTGTGGGCGGTGGTCTTGTCGGGCTAACCCTAGCCTGCAGCTTGAAAGACTCGGGGCTCCGCATCGCCCTCATGGAAGCGCGCCCCAAGGAAGCCGGATTTGCCAACCGTCGCGCCTATGCCATTACCCTGCTCTCCGGCAGAATTTTTCAGCGTCTAGGCATCTGGGATGAGGTGTTACCCCAGATCACCACGTTTCAGCAGATTCGCCTAGCGGAAGAACTGCATCCCGAGGTGGTAAACCTGCAGCCCGATGACTTGGGTACTCCAGAACTTGGCTATGTGGCAGAACATGGCGTGCTGCTGCGGGCGCTACACCGTCGCCTAGAGCAATGTTCAACGGTAGACTGGCTCTGTCCCGCGACGGTGCAGTCGGTGCGCTACGAATCTCAGCAGGCGACCCTCACGGTGGCCCTTGACGATACCGTCCGCCAGGTCACCAGTCGTCTGGTCATTGCCGCCGACGGAGCGCGATCGCCCATTCGCCAGCAGGCAGGCATTCAAACCCATGGCTGGAAATATTGGCAGTCCTGCATTACCGTGGTGCTGCGTCCTGAACAATCCCATCAAAATATTGCCCGCGAACATTTTTGGGCCAGCGGCCCCTTTGCCACCCTACCCCTGCCCGGCAATCGCTGCCAGATTGTGCTCACGGCTCCCCATCGCCAGGCCCAGCATTGGCTAGAGGCTCCCGAAGCCGAGTTTATCGCTGAACTCCAGCGGCGCTATCAAGGACAACTGGGTGAGCTGGCCATGGTGAGCGATCGCCAACTGTTTCCCGTGCAGCTCATGTATAGCGATCGCTACGTGCAGTCTCGCCTCGCCCTGGTGGGGGATGCTGCCCACTGCTGCCATCCCGTAGGCGGCCAGGGCATGAACCTAGGCATTCGCGATGCAGCGGCCCTAGCCCAAGTGCTCACCCAGGCCCAGCAGCGGGGGCAAGATATTGGCTCGCTGAGGATCCTGCGGCGGTATGAACGCTGGCGGCGGCTCGAAACCCTGGCGATTCTGATGTTTACCGATGTGCTCGATCGCCTCTTTTCCAACAATTGGTGGTGGCTGCGGCGGCTGCGGCGGCTAGGATTATGGGGCATGAACCGGATCTGGCTCGTGCGCCATCTTTCCCTGCGCCTGATGACTGGATTGAGCGGGCGATTGCCGGATTTGGCCCAGCCGGGCCTGAAAAGGACTGTAGACTGCTCGTGATAGTCTTCCCACGTCAATCTCCGGTATAAGCTTGGGCTGCAGACGTCGCCCCATGTCCTATCCCGTGGGCGCTTGTCTCCAGACGAATGCCAAACGAGCGATCGCCCCATTTTGCGCTATCCTCCGGGTACCGGGGTCATCCCCGTGAGGAGAGATAACGCCGTGTTGCTTCAGCCCCTACTAGGAACGTTTATGAATCGTCATGCCTTCCCTTGGAGCATCCGCTGGATGTCCAGGTACTTCATGTTGGGTTTGGTGAGCCTAGGGGTGAGTCTGATGCTTGGAATTAACTCTGGGGCGATCGCCCAACTCGATCCACCGCCCGAATCCAAGCCGGTTGTCCTAGATGGCCAAATTCTGTTTCAAGTTAATTCTTCAGGAACGTTTGGGGCCGAGGAGCGTGCTCAGACGGTCAATGAAAAGCTAGAAATGGCGATCGAGTTGGAAAATCCTCCCAAGATTGAGGTTGGCGAGCGCACCAAACTACCCACCATTACCCTCAACGAACAACATCTGATTACGGTAACTGAGGCCGATGTGCCGCCCGGAAGTACAGCCTATAATCAGGCCCTAGATTGGCAAGCAACATTGGAAGCGGCTTTAGAACAAGCGCGCACAGAGCGATCGCTCTCCTATTTGCGCTGGGCAGCCCTATTATCCGGCATCATCCTGGTGATCACAGCCCTCATTCAATGGGGTCTGCAGCACTGCTGGCGTCACTACGTCCAGCCAGTCCTAATGTCTCAGTTTGTGTCCGACCCGAACGGTGAAGACGATGACACAACTGATGATCAGCCAACCGATATCGGTGACCCACCGCCCAACCGCCTCTTAGATGCCCTGTTGAGTCTACCGCCCCTGATGGCGCGACTGGGGCTATGGACTGCCAGCCTGCTCAGCATCACTCGGTTATTTCCTTGGAGCAGACAGTGGGGCTATGTCGTCAGTCAGAGCCTCCTGTCGGTATTTACCTCCCCGGCAATTGACCTAGGACGCAACGACTACTCGATCTCCGACATGCTGCTGCTGTTAACGTCGGTGGTCGTGCTGTTTATTCTGTCTAAAATCGTCACCGATCTTTTTCGGGCAAAGGTGTTGGCGGTCACCGGGGTCAATCGCGGAGCCCAAGCCACGATCGCGATTATTGTGCGCTACAGCCTAGTCTTTTTTGGCAGCCTTGCCCTGATGCAAATTTGGGGGATTGACATCAGTTCCCTAGCCATCCTGGCCGGTTCCCTGGGGATTGGGATTGGCTTTGGTCTGCAGGATATTGCCAAAAACTTTGGTAGTGGACTCGTGCTGGTGTTTGAACGTCCTATCCAAGTCGGTGACTTTGTGGAAGTGGGTGAATTTCAAGGTACCGTCGAGCATATTGGGGCCCGCAGCACCCTAATTCGCACCCTCGACCAGGTTTCTATTATTGTGCCGAACTCTCGGTTCCTCGAAAATGAGGTGATTAACTGGAGTTTGGGCAACCCCGTCTCACGGATTCGCGTCCCCGTTGGGATTGCCTACGGATCTGATATTGAGGTCGTCAGAGACGTCTTCCTCCAGGCAGCCCGCAGTCACCCAGTTGTACTCAGCACACCGCCACCCCAGGTATTTTTCAAGGGGTTTGGCGATAGTTCCTTAGACTTTGAGGTGATGGTATGGACAGCAGAACCGAGTCAACAAATTCGCCTCAAAAGCGATCTCTATTTCGCCATTGAAGCCCTGCTGCGAGAGCATCAGGTGGAAATTCCTTTCCCACAGCGAGATCTACATGTTCGCTCTGGGCAACTGCCGATTACCCTCACACCCCAGATGGAGCAGTGGATTCAGCAACTGATGACGACAACATCGTCCAATGGTCATGCCCATCATTCGGAGAGCGATCGCTCTGGCGACTCCCTAACCTAACCTTGAGGAGTGGATCAAGGCATGACCCACCCCTCAAGCGATCGCCCCCATCGTTGCTTAACCGTCTCGCTGAATCTCCGCCAAGATCTCATCCAGGATTTCCTGAGCACCTTGATTTCTCAGGCTCTGAGCAAGCTGAACGCCCAGAGATTCGGCCTCCGCTGAAGGTGCAGACAGGGTATCTTTCACCAGCCGTTTACCATCCAAGCTAGCCACCAAGCCCGTCAAAGTGAGGGTATCGCCATCGAAGGCAGTATTCACGCCAATGGGCACCTGACAGCCGCCTTCCAGCTCCCGCAGGAATGCCCGCTCGGCATAGCAGCGCAGCGCCGTAGGACGATGTTCGATCGCCGTCAGCAGCGCCAAAATATCTGGGTCACTGCTGCGGCATTCAATTCCCAAGGCTCCTTGACCCACCGCATGGAGGGAAATCTCCGCCGGGATGATCTGATGAACGCGATCGCCCATGCCAAGGCGTTCGAGGCCAGCCACCGCTAGGATGATGGCATCATAGCCACCGTCATCCAGCTTTTGCAGACGGGTGTTGAGATTGCCGCGAATATCTTTGAAAACCAAGTGCGGATAGTGATAGCGCAACTGGGCCAAGCGTCGTAGCGATGACGTACCCACCACCGCCCCTTCGGGCAGGGTATCAAGTTGCTTATCGTTGTGGCTTTCATGCACCACCAAAGCATCCGCCGGGTTTTCTCGCTCAGTGACACAGCCGAGAATCAAACCGCCCGGCAGGTTGGTGGGCAAGTCCTTGAGGGAATGGACAGCAAAATCAATATCCCCATTGAGCATCCCCACTTCTAGCTCTTTGGTGAACAGCCCCTTATCGCCAATTTTGGCTAGGGCTACGTCTAGAATCTTGTCGCCCTGGGTGCTCATCGTAGAGATATCAAAGTGGCGATCGGGATAGTGATGTTGAAGCTGATCACGCACCCAATGGGTCTGAACCAGAGCAAGCTGGCTTTTGCGGGAACCAATGCGAACTGTGCGGGGAGGACTTGCAATCATGTGAAACCCAGATGTAAAGACGTATCTATAACGGTTAAGTGTCGTGAACCATGGCTGGCAATTGAAAAATTGCACTGTTTATTACAGTACCGTAGGCTGCTGCGCAAAAAACGCTTCTGCAACATTCCTGCAACATTCTGTCCCTAGTTGCCGACGGTCAGCCCTAGCCCCTTCGTAGCCGATTCGCGACCGAGCGGCATAGCCTAGTACCGCAAAACAGAAGAACGAAGACAGAAAAACGAAAAGGGGTTCCAGAACACACCAGATTTTCTGCCTCAGAGTACTAGACCGCGTCGTACTGACGGCCGCGCCATTGGGTGGGGGTGCGGCTGGCGGAGAGGGCAATGCGCACCACCGCTAAGGGGTCGGCAAACGGTGAGAGCCAAAAGGCCCAGGCTCCCTTCCCTTGGGAGGCATCATAGGAGGAGGCGATCGCCCACAGCAGCGCAAACCGCATGGTCACCAGCAATGCATTCATGCCCAAACAAATCCACAGAACTGGAGCTGCATAGCCTAAGAACACTAGGGCCATCAACACCGGCAAAAGCATCAGCGGCAATCCCTGCACCAGCGCCAAGAACGCGACATCACCCCAGGTTTGGATCGGCGTGGCAGCATCTTTCAAATCGAGCGATCGCCCCCATTCCTTCCAGGTTTCAGCCATGCCTTCATACATGCGCACCTTCAGCAGCTTGGCACCGTCCAAAAATCCTACCTTGGCACCCTGGGCGGCAGCATAGCGAGCTAGGGTAACGTCGTCACAAAAAGAATTGCGGGCGCTGCTATAGCCGTCCAGCATCGTCAACAGCGATCGCCGACAGAGGAAGCATTGACCATTGGCCATCACCCGTTCCGATCCTAGGTCAGAGCCAGCGATCGCACTGCCGGACGGGCCAAAGCGATAGATCAGCGTCATCAGCAGAGCCGGCTGTAGCCAAAATTCCCCCGGCTGTTTGAGGATGAACTGGGGGGAAAGGGACACGAGGTCAAAGTTACCGGCTTCTGCCGCCGCCACCAGACCCGCCACCAGACCCGGCTGGGGTTGGGTATCGGCATCCACCCCCAGAAACCAGGTACTCTGGTCGGAACTGTTGAGGAAGCCGGTGTGTAATGCCCAAGGGCGACCCACCCAGCCTGCAGGTAGAGGATCATCGTAGATCACCCGAAAGCGCGGATCGATTTGCTGCATGGTTTTCACCCGATCAACCGTGCCATCCTGAGAGCGGCTATCAACGATGATAATTTCCCGCACCCCAAAGCTCTGGCGGCTGAGACCGTCCAGGCAGGGCTGAATCCGCTCGGCTTCGTTGAGGGTTGGCACCACCACGCTCACCTTACCAAACTGGGAGAGATTCGCCTGCTGCGGCGGTAGGGGTGGTTGCCGAGTGGGGCCCTGCAGCAGGCGCGAGAGCAAAATGGCCAACGCAGGAAGCTGAATCGCCAGCAGCACAAAGAGCGCTACGGCGATCCATCCAGGGAGATTGATCCATGTAGATGCCTGAGATATGCCCACGTCGATCACTTACTGCTGACTCCAACGGGGGTGGAAGGCAAGTCAGAGATGGGATCGTCCATCATGCTGGTCTTAGGAGCGATCGCCCCCTGAGCTTCGATGGACTTAGCCCGGTTCCAACACAACGCCGCTGGCCCAAGACCCACAACAATGCCCAAGAGCACCGGCTGCCAAAAACCAGCCGCCAAGCTCATCACCATGGCAAAGGTAAAGTTACCAACGTAGACCGTGAAGGGCAGATTGAGCTGCGCCGCAGTTAGACGAATCGGTTGGCGGAACCAGATGACGGCAGCAATGCCCATGAATAGGCAGCCTGTTGCTGTCCAGCCAGCAAAGTTTTGGTAGGGCATCCCAAAAAAGGCACCGGGCTCATGCCAATACCAAAACGGCATAGCGGTTTGGCTCATGGCCGGATCGAGCACAAAGTCCCAAGAGGTAAGCAACACAGCCCCGAGAAGCACCGCTGCAATTTGCCGCCACCAGGTCATCGGGCGCAGCACATCGGTGGACTGAAGACGTTCAACGGAATCTAAGCCGGTGCGAGCCAAGAGGTAGGAGGCGAGACCCAGGTAAAACCAAGACAGGGGAATGGTAAACGGCACCAAGCCGGATATTTTGTAGCCCAGACCGCTGAGGTAACTATAGTTGCCGAAGGGAAAACCAGTACTGGTACCCAGCAGTTCGCTGCCTAGGGAGAGGAACACCGCTGGAAGCATAAAGGTGAGCCAGTTCCGTAGCCCTAGGGTACGGTAGGCATAGAGCGCGACGGCGATCGCTCCTAAGACAATGTAAACCACGCCACCCCCAGCCATGCTCCAGCGGAACATGGTTTGACCAGCGGGCACATGGCTGAGAAATTCTGGATGGGGCATCACCAGCAACAAACCGGCTAAGCCGAAGGCCATGGACACCAAATGCCCAATTAAACAAATGCGTTCTGCAAGCATTAATTGCTTCATCAAAAAACTCCCTAGACGATATAGACAGCAGATAGGCGGAACGGGTGGACTCGTGATTTGCTAAGGATTTCCTAATAGTTTACAAATATTTGTTTACAAATATTCAAATTTCTCCCGGCAATTTAGGGGAATTCCCTAGTTCTTCCCAGACCATTGGGTATCCCCACAGCGAGGAACTGCCCCTACGGTACAGGATGCTCTGGGCTGTCGTGGGCGATCGCCTCTAGATCATCAAGTAGGCACCTACCGCCATGGTCGAATCCATCCGGGTGGAGCTTGACCCTCGTGAAGATTATGGGAGCAATCGAGAAACGCTGCAGTGCAATGTGTGCCAGACTCTGAGAGAATGCTTGTGCTATAGAGTGAAGCAATACCACTGAGAAGGCTGTGATGGGGAGTTTGGGGATTTTGATCGGGGCGATCGCCCTGCTGTTGGTTTTAGGATGGATCGCCATTGAGGTGCAGTATCGACGGCGACCGGGCAATCGGCTGCAGTTGCGGGCAGGCACCTGGAATCTAGATGTCTACGAGCCTCAGCATTACCGCATTGTGGGCGATATGGAGTTTGTCAACCAAACCCAGCGCCTAGAGCTGATGGTGCCGGAGGTCTCGGCAACGGCAACGCTGCTGTCGAAGGACAGTCTCGACACGGTTCAGCATACGCTGCGGATCACCCCCTGCCACCCCGATGC
This sequence comes from Leptolyngbya sp. CCY15150, assembly GCF_016888135.1. Taxonomy (NCBI): domain Bacteria; kingdom Bacillati; phylum Cyanobacteriota; class Cyanophyceae; order Leptolyngbyales; family Leptolyngbyaceae; genus Leptolyngbya; species Leptolyngbya sp. CCY15150. Next base: position 104,050 of record NZ_JACSWB010000164.1, on the reverse strand, counting down.
CGATGCCCGCGAGGATGGCTATTGGTTTGGCTATATTGTCAAAATTGGCAAGACCACCCGCATGGAAGTGGTGCTGGATGTGGTGGGCGAGCAGCTAGAAGCGCTGCAGGCCGCCTGGATTAAGGTGCGCTATGTCACCTATGGCCCCCAGGGGCGGGTGCCGAAGACCCGCCATGTGATTGTGCCCCTCCGGTTTCCCAGCCCCGATGCGCCTATTCAGTGGCGATCGGGCGATCGCGCTGATATTTTGCCGGTGAAAACCCATTTGCTCACCCACTTGGATGATCCAGTGGAAGTGGTGCAGCGCTACGTCATGCCCCATGCCCAGCCTGGCGATATTGTCACCATCGGTGAAACCCCGATCGCCATCATGCAAGATCGCTTCCGCCATCCCACCACCGTGCAGCCTGGCTGGGTAGCCCGCCGTCTGTGCTACTACTTCATGCCCACCTCCAGCCTAGCCACCGCCTGCGGTATGCAAACCCTGGTGGATATTTCCGGGCCGTGGCGGGTGGTGTTTGCGTTCTTGGTGGGGGCGATCGCCAAAAAAATCTTCAAACGACCGGGCATGTTTTACCAACTGGCGGGAGAGCAGGCCCGCCTGATTGATGACGTCACCGGCACCCTGCCTCCCTACGATCAGTTCATCGTCCTAGGCCCTGAAGATCCCCAACGGGTGGTCAATCAAATCCAGGCGGAGACGGGTTTGGCAGCAGCGATCGTGGATGTGAATGATCTGCGGGCGGTGAAGGTCTTGGCGGCATCCTCGGGCATTGCACCAGGCTTGTTGGAACAGGCGTTGATTACCAATCCCGCTGGCAACGCCGATGAACAAACGCCGGTGGTGCTGATTCGGCCCAAGTAGCCGTCATCCCCAGAGATGCTAGGTCGTGGACTCTATTGCATGAAAGCGGCCGGGTTTCGACTCCGCTCAACCCTCTGCTCAGAAGGAACGCTGCCGAGTTGTGACTCCGCCCAGCCCTCTGCTCATGAGAATTGGAGCTTGACGTCACTCAACGCCTGCCCATCGTTACGTCTTCCCACTGATGCGCTCAGCCTCATGCCTCTCATGGCCCATGGGGCTCTAGTCTTCTCGCAGATAGCCCCATAGACCATCCTGCTGCACAGCGGCTAGGCCGTCTTGGAAGGAACGCGCATCCTCGTAGATGGGCTCAACTAAGACTTTGCCCTGGGCATTGATATAGCCCCATTTTTGATCTAGCTTGACCGCAGCTAAGCCTTCAGAAAAGGGGTAGGCGTCTTCATACTGCAGCGGAATAGCGATCGCCCCTGAGGGATCGATAAACCCGTAGCGATCGTGGTTGCGCACGAGGGCCAGACCTTCCGTGAAGCTAAAGGTGTCGTCAAACTGGGCAGGGATTGCTAGGTCGCCATTGGGTTTGATATAGCCATAGCGCTCGTCAATGCGCACCCGAGCTAGACCTTGGCGGAAGGTGTGGGCCACGTCAAACTCGGCGGGGATGACGATCGCTCCTGTCTTGTCGATGAAGCCATATTTATGATTGAGGGTAATGCGGGCTAGCCCTTCGTTGAAATGATCGGCACTGTCAAACTGGGGCGCAATCACAAAATGTCCAGCGGCGTTAATGTAGCCGTGGCGCTGATCCGATTCCACATGGGCCAAGGACTCGCTGAACCGTTGGGCGGCGCTGGCATACTGCACCGGAATCACCGGCTCACCTTGGGGATTGATATAGCCATAGTGGTGGTTCTGTTCCACCCGCGCTAGGCCATCATGGAAATTCTCGGCTCCGTCAAACTGGGCCGCAATCACAACCTTTCCAAGCTTGTTGATATAGCCCCAGGCATGGCCAACCGCCACCCGGGCCAGCCCTTCCGAAAACTGGTACGCGCCTTCCCGCAGGCTATTGATCCAGTTGAACTCAAACTGCGGGGGAATGACGATCGCCCCCGCTGGATCGACATAGCCCAGTTGCCCTTCTTTGACCACCGCCGCTAGCCCTTCCGAAAAATCGTGGACAAAGGCAAACTGCGGGGCGATCGCCAGACTCCACGTGCGGCGTTTGGGCGGTGGTGGCGGCACCGGCTTTTCCACCAAACTGTCTAAGTCAATACTCACCGCAATGGGCTGGATGGGCGGCGCTGGGCGGGTCGGCGGATCGGGTAGGTCGGCAACCACCTCTGCTACAGACTGATAGCGATCGCCCACCTCGTAGCGCACCAGTTTATCCAACACCCGCCGCAGCATGGGGCTCACCAACGGCGCTTGGTCATACCAGTCAATATCTAGGGTGGCAGAATGGCGCGGCAGTTGATTGGGCAAATACCCGGTCATAGCTTGAATGCCCAGCATCCCCACCGCGTAGAGGTCGCTAGCCTCCTGGGGCTGTCCTTCAACTTGCTCCTTGGGCATATAGCCCGACGTGCCCACAGGACGAGTGAAGTAGGGCGTTCCCTCGGGCGTCAGCATCATATTGCGGATCGCCTTCATACTGCCAAACCCAATCAGCACCAGCCGCTTATCCGTCCAGCGACGAATCAGATTCTGGGGAGCCACGTCTTGGTGGATCATGTGGTGGCTGTGAACGACCGCGAGAATCTCCAGAATCTCGTGCATCAGGGATACAACACTTTTTTCATCCCAGCGGCTACCGAGAGCAAAGGACTGCCGGAGATCATTGCCATCAATCAGGGTTTGAACAATGTAAAACTCACCGCTCTGCTCTAAGTGATCGAGCAGGCTAGGAATTTGGTCGTGGGTACTGAGTTCATAGAGGCGCTGGGCCTCTTGTTCAAACAGCTCACGCACATGGCCGAGCAGCGAGGGCAAGGTCGATTGGGGCTGAAATTTCTTAACAACACACTTGGGGCTACCGCGTCGAAACGTGTCGGTAGCCAGGAATGTTTTACCAAAACTGCCTCGACCCAGCGATCGAATAATGTCGTATCGCCCACCAATTAACATTCAAATCTCCAGAGCTGGCGGAGTGGTGCAACTAGACAATCAGACGATTGTCTTCATCCAACTACATGCCTATCGTTCATTAGTTCCAAGGCAGTCATCCAGATCAGGACGGGATCAACCTCAGTTTCAAATCCATGTCAAGGAGTAGTGATGAAGTCTCTCCTATCTCTCTAAAACGACTCAAGGCCCCCTTCTATGGACACCATAACTTACCTCTTGAAGAAACACCCAGCCTTGGCACAAATTTCTAGGGGACAGCAACGAACGCCCCCAGCAGACATCCCCAGCGAACCTTAGGATACAGCGATCGCTTCTGGACGAATGCAGGTGACGCGATCGCCCTCTGCGCCACTACAGCAATCGATCAGGGCATCCAGATCGTCAATCAGCCAAATGGGCGTCTTCAGCGCTTGGGCCAGCTCCTCTACCGTACTGTCATCGAGAAAGCGCGTTTCGCCATGCTTGAGCATCAGAGTGGGCAAAAGAATGCCATCCCCCAGGGGCTGCGATCGCAACACCGCTTGAATATCCTGGCCGGTAATTAACCCCGTAACGCTAATCTCCTGTCCCCAATAGCGGCTGGCGATCGCCACAAGATTGACCGTAAGACCATCAACCTGGTTCAGCCGCTGCACCAAGGGCTGAAAAGCCGTCTCCACCGCATTACCCACCACCCAGGTGAAGGTGCGCGGACTGGGGAGGCGATCGGGGAGGTCAACCGCCACCTCGTCAAACTCCTTGAGAAACAGACGGATAGACCCGACACCGTTGCCAATTTGCGGGTAGTCTTCATAGTGCGACTCCGGCGGCAGAGGCGCTTGCCCAATCAAAAACCATTCGTCTGCCAGCCAGGCAAAGGTGGAGTCCAAGCGATCCTGAAACTGAGCCTGTAGATCCTGCACTTGGGCGATCACCTGGCGAGCGATATCCGGCGTCACCGGCGTTAGTTCATCCTCATCGGGGCGGAAGCGAGTCATGCCTACGGGCACCACGGCTGCGGAAATCACGGTGGGCAGGTCACCCTGGTGGAACGAGGCTAGATCGGTCAAGGTGCGGGTCAGATGGTCGCCATCATTGATCCCCGGACAAACCACCACCTGGGCATGGATTTGCAGCCGCTGCTCTTGGAACCAGCGTAGTTGATCCATCAACTGACCAGCACGGGGATTTTTCAGCAGCCGACTGCGGACATCCGGCTCCGTGGCATGAACCGAGACATAGAGCGGCGACAGACGCATCTGGGCAATCCGATCCCACTCCCGCTGTCCCAGATTCGTGAGGGTGAGATAGCTGCCGTAGAGAAAGCTGAGGCGGTAGTCATCATCTTTGAGATACAGCGTATCCCGCAGGCCCGGCGGCTGTTGGTCAATAAAGCAAAAGGGACAGCGGTTGTTGCACTGGATCAATCCATCAAACAGCGCCGTTTCAAAGGCCAGACCTAGGTCATCATCGTAGTCTTTCTCGATTTCAATCCGGTGCGATCGCCCTTTCCCATCCAATACCTCCAATTCCAGCACCTCATCGGCACAGAGAAACTGATAATCGATCAAATCTCGCGGCGCTTGACCGTTAATGGATACGATCGCATCCCCCGGTGCAAACCCAATCTCAGCAGCGATGGAGTCGGGCAACACATGGCTAATCCGAGCAGGGCGAATCGTAGACGAACTCATAGGACTTCCCTAGACAACATCGGCCCTTGCGCAACCGCGCAAGACCCTTCATTATTTATTGTGCCCGAAACTCTGGCAAGTGAGAGACCGAGTCGCTTTACACTAAAGGAAGAAATCCAGGGGCGATCGCGGCCGATCATCCCAGTATTCGCCACAGTCAGCCACAGTTTATTTGCGATCGCCGAAGCTGCCCATGGTTGGCACCTTGCTGGTTGGAGAGCCGCATCTCGCTCTTCCCGCCACCCCTGGGAGAACGTCGGCACACATTCATTTTTGAAGGAAAAACGCCATGCCAGAAAATCGTAGAAGCCAAGTTGTGACCCAGGGCGTGCAGCGCACCCCAAACCGCGCCATGCTGCGAGCGGTTGGCTTCCAAGATTCAGATTTCATCAAGCCGATCATCGGCATCGCCAATGGCTATAGCACCATCACCCCCTGCAACATGGGTATCAATGACCTAGCGCTGCGGGCCGAAGCAGGGGCGCGGGCAGCCGGCGGGATGCCTCAGCTCTTTGGCACCATCACCATCAGTGACGGCATTTCCATGGGCACCGAAGGGATGAAATATTCCCTAGTATCGCGGGATGTGATTGCCGATTCTATCGAAACCGTGTGCAACGGACAAAGTTTAGATGGAGTCTTGGCCATTGGTGGCTGTGATAAAAACATGCCCGGTGCCATGATTGCCATGGCGCGCCTGAACATTCCCGCCATCTTCGTCTACGGCGGTACCATCAAACCCGGTCATCTAGACGGCAAAGACCTAACGGTGGTCAGCGCCTTTGAAGCCGTGGGTGAATATAGCGCTGGCAAAATTGGCGACGAGCAACTGATGGCGGTGGAGAAACATGCCTGCCCCGGTGCTGGCTCCTGCGGCGGCATGTATACCGCCAACACCATGTCCTCAGCCTTTGAAGCCATGGGCATGAGCCTGATGTATTCTTCCACCATGGCGGCGGAAGATGCGGAGAAGGCGGAGAGCGCCGAAAAATCGGCCCATGCCTTGGTCAACGCCATTCGGCAGCAGATCTTACCCAGCCAAGTCCTCACCCGCCAAGCCTTTGAAAACGCCATTTCCGTAATTATGGCCGTGGGTGGTTCCACCAACTCTGTGCTACACCTATTGGCGATCGCTTCCACCATGGGCGTGCCTCTCACCCTCGATGACTTTGAAACCATCCGGGCGCGGGTACCCGTCCTCTGTGATCTAAAACCCTCTGGGCGCTACGTCGCCACCGATCTACACCGGGCCGGCGGCATTCCCCAAGTCATGAAAATGCTGTTGGTGAAAGGGCTCCTGCATGGCGATGCCCTGACGATCACCGGACAGACCATAGCCGAGCTGCTCCAAGACATACCCGACGAACCCGCCGCCGATCAAGACGTGATCCGTCCTTGGGACAAGCCCATGTATACCGCTGGGCACCTAGGCATCCTCAAGGGCAACTTGGCAACCGAGGGAGCTGTCGCCAAACTCACCGGCATTAAAAAACGCAAAATCACCGGGCCCGCCCGCGTCTTTGAATCTGAAGAAGACTGTCTAGCCGCCATCCTTGCTGGCAAGATCCAGGCGGGGAATGTGATCGTCGTCCGTTACGAAGGGCCGCGGGGTGGTCCGGGGATGCGGGAAATGTTGGCCCCAACCTCCGCCATCATCGGCGCGGGCTTGGGAGACTCCGTGGGCCTAATTACCGACGGACGCTTCTCCGGCGGTACCTACGGCATGGTGGTGGGGCACGTGGCTCCGGAAGCCTATGTAGGAGGCACCATTGCTCTGGTTCAAGAAGGTGACACGATTACTATTGATGCTGATGCGCGTCTGCTACAGGTGCATGTTTCTGACGAGGAACTGGCCCAGCGTCGAGCCCAGTGGCAGCCTCCTGCACCACGCTACACCCGTGGCGTGTTGGCCAAATATGCCAAGCTGGTGTCGTCCAGCAGCCTAGGTGCCGTCACCGATTTGAACCTGTTCTAAACAGACTCAAGGTAGTAGCCATAGCCATAGACTGATCCTTCGGCGGTTAGAGTTATTCTCTGACCGCCGAAGGTTTGTTTGTTTTGGCATGGGCTTGATGATGAGTAGAAAAACTGGATGGGGCGATACATGGGCACAGTATCATGCGTCAACACCTTACGAAGCGGTGCGTTACGGCTACGCCTAACAGCACCTTAATCCGGGAATGTGACGGTTTGGACTGGGGCGGTGCGTTACGGCTGCGCCTAACAGCGCCCTACAACTAGAGAAGCAAAATTTCAGAATGGATAGCTCATAGTCTGGAATGTCTAGAATCGAGTAGGAAGACTTGTATGAAGGGGTATGGGGCGATCGCCCCTAGTGTTTGGGAGTACAACCCCATGGAACAACTAGGGCTAATCTTGCATCATAAAAGCTAGTGGTCTCAACGGCCATACATAGATATTTACTGATGTAGATGTTGATCGATGCCATCATCAACGGAATCGTTCTCGGTGTGTTGTCCCTCCAATCACTAGATCCTTAACAACTTCAAGTCGGTGCCGAAGATGTCTACCTATGCAGTGATGTTCCGCTTGAATCATTGGTGCGATCGCGATTTCACCTATACTCAGTGCCTAGGAGATTAGCTATGCTTCGTCGCCCAATTTCACTCCTCGTCGCAGTAGGTTGCAGCCTACTCGCCATACCCAGTCCTGCGGCTGCTCAAACGGCTCTCACCCGCGCTACGGTTGAGTCGATACAAAACCGAGTGCAGCTTATTTTGCAAGACGGCAACTCTCGGGCGGCTCGGATTTCTGACACGATGGCCCCTGGCGATGGTCTTACCACGGGGCAATCCTCCTTGGCCGAACTGCGCTTCAATGACGGCTCCCTAGGCCGCATGGGTGAACAGGTAATTTTCTGGTTTACCCCCGGCACCCGCAACTTTTCCCTATCCAATGGCACGGTACTCCTGTTGGTTCCCCCCGGACAGGGCAGTACCTATATTCGTACACCCAACGCCGCCGCTGGCATCCAGGGCTCGGCTCTCTTTGTGCGCTACATCGAAGAGAGTGACACCACCCTCATTGGCGCGCTGACCAATAGTGGCATTCGGGCCTACAGCACCGATGGATCCCAGGTGTGGGAGCTGGAGGCGGGGCAGATGGCGGTGGCGGTGGGCGATCGCCTCGATGCGGTCTACACCTTTGACCTCGATCTATTCCATGAAACTAGCGCCCTGATGCAGGGATTTTCGCCGACGGATGAGCCGGTCAGCAACGATGAAGCGATCGCCCTTGTTCAACAGGAAATGCAAGAGGCGTTGGATGCCTACGAGCCCGTGGATGCCGAGGGGGCGATCGATACCCCAACGTTTGTGCTGCTGCCGCCCAGTAATGGCGACGAGATGCCCACAGATTTAGACATGCCCGACTTTGCGCGGCAACCCTTTGTTGTGCCTTCATCGAACCGTAGAACCAGCGATCGCAGCACGCGCACCAACCGCGAGACCTTGCGGGAGTCTGGGGAGGTGAATCAAGACCAGCGCGATCGGCCTGCGGATGATCCCAATGCTAATACTCCCAACCAACCCGCTCGCTCTAACCAAGGCAATCGCCCCAATCGACCCGATCGCTCTGACCCAATGAATCGCGATGACCGAGATGTTCGCGGTGGTAATCCAGATGGAACTCCTGGTTTAGGAGAACGTCCTAGCGATCGTCCCGATCGACCTGACCGTCCCGATCGTCCCGATCGCCCTGACCGTCCCGACCGACCTGACCGTCCCGATCGCCCCGATCGCCCTACCGACCCCGATTCAGGTCTGGGTGAACTTCCAGACCGAGACTTCCCTGGTCAAGGACAAGGCGTAGACGATGGTTTTCCTGGTCAGGGAGGTGGTGTGGACGATGGCTTTCCTGGTGGAAGAGGCGGTCGAAACTAAATCAGCTAAGATTGAGCGGGATCGCAATTCCTCCTGGTTTTTGACAATCTAGGATGACGGTTTTGCGATCCTCCATCTTGTGTGAGGACTGAGCCCTGTCGGTGGATACGGGGCGGACGCATATCCCCCTAGGGCAAGGAGTAGAGGCTTTGAATAGTGCAGCAACCCGTCAGTCTCCCCTGCATGACGGCCGTCATCATCCTGTTGTCCACCGATTCCGATGCCTGAGCCTTGTACTCGGGCTATGGCTAACTCTGGGTGCCACCGCTCACGGTACAGAAGCGGTTCACCCTCCAGAACAACCTGCCGCAGAGGCCGATCAGATCGCTGACGTGCCATCCCTCGCCGATCCAGAACTGGGCATCCTGCGTCTTCAAGAAGTGGAGCCGATCGCCGAGCCCATAGAGGCTCCGGTGACCGAAAGCATGGATGAACCCGAACATGACAACGAGGCGATCGCCCCTTCCCCCACCGTTGAGGATCCAGAACTAGGCACCTTGCGGTTACGCGACACCACCCCGCCTCGCTCCACGCGTCCCAGCCTGTTCTTGGTCATGGACGTGCATTACTTTCGCAGCGACAACATTTTGCTGGAGGATCGCGATCCCAGCGATGACGGGATCCTGCGCCCTAGCCTAGGGCTTTATGCCCAACAGCCGCTGAGTGCCAATACAAGTCTGATTGCGGCCGTGGAAGGTGGCATCTCCCGCTACGGCACCTTGACCGACCTCAACTACCACGATCTGCGGCTTCAGGCTGGGGTGCGCCATGATCTGTCCAATCAGGTATCGATTACGGCGGACTGGGCCAACCGCCAGCTTTTTGACTCCGACAGCGGCGATCGCTTTTTGAACGATCATTCACCTCGGGTACTGGTGTCTTGGCAGCACGATCTAGCTGATGATCTGGTCGTCAGCAGTACCTATCAAGCCCGTTGGAGCATTGCGGATCCGAGCGATCGCAGTCGGGTGATTCAGTCCCTAGGCGCACGTCTCAGTCATGCCTTACAGCCCGATCTGGCGGTAGGTCTAGACTACCGGTTTACCTATGTGGACTTTACCCAGCGCGATCGCCTAGATGCCTACCACCAACTGGTGGCAGAGTTGACCTACGATCTCAACCGCCGCACCCGCGTCCTGCTCTACGGCGGCTATAGCCTAGGCAACTCTACCGATCATTCTGTCAACTTTGATGGCACGGTGTTCGGCATCGGCGTCGATATGTACGTGCCCTTGTTTTGAGAGGTCATAAGCCGGGCACGAATCCCCGTTTTGGGAGCAATGGTCACCCCTCGCCGCACGGGGCGGACAGGCTGGGGTTCAGCGATCGCCAAGTCACAGTGGCTGAGGATGGTAGCCAACACCTGCTTCATCTCAAACAGGGCAAAGGCAGAGCCAATGCAGCGCCGATTGCCGCCGCCAAAGGGCAAAAATTCAAAGGCCGAAAACTGGCGATCGAGAAAGCGCTCGGGGCGGAAGGTTTCTGGGTCGGGATAGAGCTCAGGACGCCGGTGGGCTAGATAAATGCAGGGGGTGAGCAGGGTGTTCGCTGGAAATGTCCTGCCCATAATTGAAGTGGGCTGCTGGGAAAAGCGGGGCCCGGCAATGAAGGCGACGGGATAAATGCGCAGGGTTTCCATACAAACGGCATTCAGCAAGGGTAGCCGCATCAGGGAAAGGCGATCGCCCTCGCTGGGTTGGGCCAACTCATCACGCAGTTGCTGCACCAAGGCAGGATTTTGATAGATCCAGTACAAAGCCCAGCTCAGGGCCGTTGCCGTGGTTTCATGCCCCGCCAGCAAGAGGGTCATCAGTTCATCCCGCAGTTCCACATCGGTCATGCCCTGGCCCTGCTCATCCACCGCCGCCATCATCAGGCTCAACACATCGCTACGATTGGGATCCAGGTGCGATCGCCCATCGCGGATTTCGGCATAGATCAACTCATCCACCTGCTGCTTCAGGTAGAGAAATTTTCCCCCCGGACTCCACCGCCCAAGGTCACGCTGCAGGATGGGAAAGAAGGCGGAGGCAAAGCCTAGAGGTGACGTCGTCAGATGTAGTAAATCCGCTGTGCGCTGCTGGAGCGCCTGGGCGCGATCGCTGTCCTGAACGCCAAAAATAGCCTCGATGATCACCTGCAGGGAAATACGCTGCATGGCAGGACGAAGGGTGAAAACCTGATCCGCTGTCCAGGTTTGGATCTCCTGCTCGGTGACCTGCTGAATCAACGCTCCATAGGCGCGCATTCGTTCCCCGTGGAAGGATGGCATCAATAACTGTCGCTGCCGCTGGTGGCGATCGCCGTCGAGTAACAGCAAGGAATGATCGCCCAGGGTAGGACGCAGGATGCTATTGGACGAGCCCACCTGCACCTCTTCATAGCCCAGAGCAAAAACCTGCTCGATGGCCTCCGGGTGGCTGAAAAAGACGAAAGGGGCGTAGCGTCCGAAATCGAGCATGAAGCAATCGCCATACTGCTGGGCACCGGCTTGCAAGATGGAGAGGGGATCAGCAATCCACCGTAGCAAGAGCAACAGTGGCGGGGTTTTGGGGCCGTTGGGGAGAGACATAGGTACACCACCAGAAAGCTCTAGTCTTTTGCCCAGTGTAATCTCTAGATCAGCGATCGCTCTCGGATTCATCCATCAGTTGCCCAACTGTTATCCAAAAGGCGATCGCTGCCAATAGATGCGCAGGAATGATTCCCGCGTCAGCCTAAATTTCCATAAAAAAAGGGGCACGATGGCCCCACCCTTCAACACATTGCAACCGCAACAGCGGAAGATTGAACAGACATTCGGTCTTAGAACCGAGAATAGCGATCGCGCCCAGGTTTACGGCGGCGCTTCGATCGCGTCTGAAATGCTTTTGGTAGACTAGCGGTCATGCCCATCAGCCCCAACAACATCGGCGACCCTGATCGTTGACGGGCGATCGCCTCCGGCGTAGAGCGCCGCTGGAAGGCCTCTTGGGGTTGGCGGTTGGCATAGGCATCGTAGGCCGCTGAGGCCAGAGAGACGGCTCCAGCTAGGAACAGTACTCCTAAGGCTGTAGGGCTCTTGGCTGGCTCGTCGTTGATCTTGGTGTGGAACGACGCATAGAGAAAATAGATGAACATCAGCGCCGAGACAATCAGCAAGATGGCAGTAATTCCAGGGCGATCGGCAAAGGTATAGATCGCGCCGCCGGTGGGGCCATCGATGGCTCCTTCAAACTCGGCCCAGGTTTGGAACGGGCTGGCTACAGCCAAGCCTTCAATCATCAACATAACAGTCTCCTCTGATCCAAGAACTAGTGACTGATAGGGGCTTCGGTACGTTCAGCAGCTTCGGGCACAATCGTATATTCTGGGTAGCCAGTAACGCCGAAGTCACCGATATCCAACCCTTCAATTTCTTCCTCAGGCGGTACGCGCAGCAGGTTCATTTTCTTAAGCACCCAGCTCACCCCATACCCAGGAATCAGCCCTAGTACGATGGTGCAAAGGAACGTCCCCAGCAACTGCCCACCAAAGTTAATGGGAGGGTAGCCCAGCACTTGGTAGCCGCTGGCCATGATGCCCACGGTCATCGCGCCCAACATGCCGCAATAGCCATGTACCGCAAAGGCACCCACGGCATCATCAATGCCAATTTTCTCAATCCACTTGCCAACCCAAGGCATGGTGACTGCGCCGATGAAGGCAATCAGAATCACCAACGGTGGAGAGTACAAATCTAACCCAGCGCCCACGGAGATGATGCCCGCTAATCCACCGGAAATGGTGAAGAATGGATCGCCCTTGGAGCCCAGGTAAGCACCCACAATCCCCGCACAGAGCGCTAGGGTCGTATTCACGCCGATGGAGGCGAGGGTCATGGGAGACCCGTAAATCGTACTTTCCACCGTTGCGCCAGGGCCAAAAATCACGCAGCCTGCTAGGAAGGCGTAGAAGCCGACAAAAATCAGCATCAGGCCCACCATGGTCAGGGGCAGATTGTGGGGGCGAATATCGCGGGGTGTGCCGTTGGCGTCGTATTTACCAATCCGAGGGCCAAGGTTAATCAACACACCTAGGGCGAAGAATCCTGACACGCCATGGACAACGGCTGAACAACCGAAGTCGTGGTAGCCCATGGTGTTGAACCAGCCCCAGTAGTTCCAGCCCCATGATCCTGCCACCACCCAGGTAAATCCACCGAGAACGACGGCCAAGATTAGGTAGGCACCGAGGCGAATTCGCTCAATCACGGCTCCAGACATAATCGAGGCAGTGGTCATGGCAAACAAGCTAAAGGCAAACCAAAAGACCCCAGTTAGATTATCCGAAAGGTTGGGTGCCATCGCCGTTGACCATGGATAGGTGCTGGCAACAAAGTCCAACAGGCCATCGCCATCTAAGGTGCCAAGGTTGGCGGGGAGTTCGCTGGTCCAAGGGCCAAGAATTGGTCCAAAGCGCGGAAAGATGGAGAACCCTGCATAGACCCACCAGCCAAAGAAGTAGAAGGATAGACCGACGACGGATAGGGTCAGCAGGTTCTTGACCATGGTGGCCAACACGTTTTTAGTCCGGGCTGCACCGCCTTCGTAGGCAAGGAAGCCTGCGTGAATGGCGAGCATGAACACAGAGGCCCAGTAATAGTAAGTCTCTGTGACAAAGGTTCCGAGAAATTCTGTTGCTTCAGGCGACATGAGTAACTCTCAGGTGGATAACACTCAATGGAATTCGTGAGTAAAAGGGCGATCGCTCTTTTTTATACCTGTCTTAGGATGGATTTATCCTAGACAGGTAAGCATGAAAAGCTCTGGACACTTGTGCTTGGGAGCTGCCAAGTACCGAAGAACTGAGTCGGACGGAACGATAAGAAAATTGTTATGTCAAGTGTGCGATCGCTCTCCAAACAAGTTTGTAACGATGGCTACGGACTGTGATTTGGTCTGCCTAGATTGGTCATGAAGGGTGCATGAGCGAGGAAAAAAGCGATCGCCCGCCACGGAAACCATGAAACGTATCTAACTATACAAATACTGGATCAAAAAGGTTGATTTACTGAGAAGCGACATTCGGAGAGCCGCTATGGTTGGAACGTTGCCGTCGGAGAAAAGCCTGGTTGAGCAGGCCAAGGATTTAGGACTAGAATTCTTCCTGGTTTCCTACACAGACCTGCTGGGCGGAACCCGCGCCAAGCTGGTGCCCGCTCGACAAATTGCTGACGTCGAGAAAAATGGGGCCTGTTTTGCGCCCTTTGCCTCCAACCTGGGTCTAGGGCCCGAAGTACCTGATATTGCCGCCATTCCCGATCCCAACTCGCTGATTGTGCTGCCCTGGGAACCCACCGTGGGCTGGGTCGCTAGCGATGTGTATATGAATGGCAAACCCTTTGAAGCCGCACCTCGGGTAATTTTTAAGCGGGTGCTGGAACAATGTCAAAACCTCGGCTATACCTACAAAACGGGTGTGGAAGCCGAGTTTCTGCTGCTGAAGAAAACCGAGCAGGGCTACAAAATTGCCGATGACCTAGATACCGCAACCCGCCCCTGCTACGACCAAATGAACCTGATGCGGCAGTTTGGCTTCATTTCCACCCTGGTAACCTACATGGAGCAACTGGGCTGGGAGCCCTACCAGTGCGACCACGAAGATGCCAATGGGCAGTTTGAAATCAACTGGACTTACGACGATGCCCTGACCACCGCCGATCGCCACGTGTTTTACAAATACATGGTGAAGAGCTTGGCAGAACAGCAGGGGCTGACCGCCACCTTCATGCCCAAGCCCTTCAGCCACCTCACCGGCAATGGGGCCCATATCCACATGAGCCTCTGGCAAGGAGACACCAATGTCTTCGCCGACCTGAACGATGAACTAGGGCTCTCCACCCTGGGCTACGAATTCCTGGCTGGGGTGCTCGGCCATGCCCGAAGTATGACGGCGCTCTGTAATCCCACCATTAACTCCTACCGCCGCCTCGGAGCCACCACCACCGAATCCGGCAGCACCTGGAGCCCTCGCTACCTGTCCTATGGCGGCAACAACCGCACCCACATGATCCGCATCCCCGATGCCGGACGGTTTGAATGCCGCTTGCTGGATGGAGCCACCACTCTGTACCTAGCCCAGGCCGCCCTGTTGGCTGCTGGATTGGATGGGGTCGCTCAGCACGCTAGTCCAGGCGATCGCTTGGATGAAAACATGTTTGTCCGAGGCTCGGAGTTCTCCAATCTAGACATGTTGCCCACCAGCTTGCTGGAAGCACTCCAGTGTTTTGAGAAAGACCCCCTACTCATGACCATGATGGGAGAACAGGCTGCCAAGACGTTCCTAGGCTTCAAGTATCATGAATGGAATGCTCATAACGCTGAAGTAACGGCGTGGGAGCTAGATCAATACATTAATTGTTAACGCACAATGGTTTCCTATTCCCCAGGTCTTTCGATTCGCCCAGCTCATCCTCCCGATACCCCCGTCTTGTTTGAGTTGGTGCAGGCCTTGGCGGATTACGAAGAATTGTCCCACCACGTAGTGGGCAATGCCGAGAGTTTGCACAATCATCTATTTTGCGATCGCCCCTATGTGGAAGCCTTGGTTGCGGAAGTAGATCAGCGGATTGTCGGCTTCGCGCTATTTTTCTACAACTACTCAACCTTTCTCACCAAGCCAGGCATTTACCTAGAAGATCTGTTTGTGTTGCCCGACTATCGGCGACGGGGGATTGGTCAAGCCTTTTTGCAAACCCTGGCCCAGCTTGCTGTCGATCGCGACCTCGGACGGCTGGAGTGGAGTGTGTTGGATTGGAACGAACCCGCCATCCGCTTTTATAAAACCATGGGAGCCACCGTCTTACCCGATTGGCGCACCTGTCGCGTCACCGGCGATGCCTTGACGACCCTAGCCCAGGCATCTGGTTGACTAACAGCAGTCCTCACCCTAGTCCCTCTCCCAGAAGACTAGGGTGAGGACGTTCGAGCATCAGGCTCCCGCGTTTCGTCAGCCAAGCAGCTCTCACGTTTAGATGTAAAGATTGATGCCTAGATTATCCCGTGGGACATAGACAAATCCTGACAAGCCCGCTCCAGGGAAAACCGGAGGGCATCAAGAGCAGAGCAGGCAAAGTACCACAGCTACTGCATCTGCAGCATAGGTTGCCCTCCAGAAAATCCCTGATTTGCGAATCGTGCATCTACAGAATGCAATAAGTGCATAGACTCGGAGGTTGATCCCTAGCGATCTATGTCAGCCTAGGGATGAACCCCAATGTAATAACTGTCATGGATTTCCAAGCAAATTCCAATGCCCGTCGTGAGCAGCATTCGACATTGACAGTCGTCACGCCGGGAGACTTTGACCGCTGGTCTCAAGCCGTCAGACAGCAAATGCTCGATTGCCTACGCAAGCGTTCTGAACGATCCACCCCCAGAACTCAGAGCGATCGCCCCTAGAGTGGCAGATCAGCCAAAACACGGTACTCTCTGGGGCAGCCGGGTTGAGTTCATCGACCGATATCAACCCGGTAAAACCGCCCAAGGCGGCCCAGCGGACATCCTAGGTTGATGAAGTGGCTGATGAAGTGGCTAATGAAGTCTTAATAGATTAGGTACCCAGGGTAGGGATTGTAAACTGCTTGGCAAAAGGGTGGCTGTTTTAGGGAAGTCTTTATATAGTTGTGATGTTAGCGATCGCACTGAAGGCCCCTATAGGGTGCGCCTTGGTTATGCTCAGGACTCACCTACACTAGGAAGAGTTAAGAGTACTAGATGCGGCTCAGCCACGCTAGGGCGATCGCCTGTTGTCTAGCCACCATTACGCCACGACAGGGGCATTATGGAATCACTTGCCTTTATCCACCACTCGGTTGCCTATTCTGATCCCTCCCCCCAACCACCCATGCGTGAGTTTGGATTGGCTGACTGGCGCATTCCCAGTTCGGCCTGGATGGGATTAGTTGGAGCGATCGCCCTCTTCACCCTGCTCAGTGCAGCCACACCCGCCGAAGCCATGATCTACCGCAAGGGTAGTACCGGGGGAGCTGTAGCCGATATTCAGCGATCGCTAGGGGTGACGGCTGATGGCATCTACGGCGCTAGAACCGAAGCGGCCGTTCTGCGCTACCAAGCGGCCATGGGGCTTCTGGCAGATGGTAAAGCTGGCCCAGAGACCCTGAGTTCCCTAGGTCTTGGGGATTTGACAGACACCGTAGGAGTCGCTCCAGCTAGTTCAGGTGGAGGCATCGCCACTGGGCAAGCGCTGATCGTCACCCGTAGTGGCGTGGGCGTTAATCTCCGGGGCACGCCCAACGGAGCCATTTCAGGTGGATTGCCGGAGGGCGCGTCTGTGTCGTTGACAGGACGCGAAGTCTCAGCAGGCGGCTATAGCTGGGCAGAGCTCAGTGATGGTCAATGGGTGGCCACAGACTTTTTGCAATATTCAGCCTCCTCTACCTCCGGGCAAGCTACCTTGGTCTCCAGCCAGTCGGGTGTGGTAGACAGTTCAGCAAGAACTGCGGTGATCACGACCCAGGCAGGCGGTGGTGTAAACTTACGCCGCACGCCCAATGGCGAGGTCGTTGGCAGCTTGGCGGATGGTGCCGTCGTGTTCTTGACGGGCGCGCAAGTGCCTGCCGGCTCCTATTTCTGGGCTGAGACCACAGACGGAGCCTGGGTAGCAACAGACTTTTTGGCAGAATCAGCGGGCACCAGAACCGTTGCAACGGCTCCGCCGGCTCCGGCTCCGGCTCCAGCCCCTGCACCACCACCAGCCCCTGCTCCAGCCCCTGCTCCTGCTCCTACTCCGGCTGCATCCTTTACGCCTGCATCCCCAGCTCCCGCGCCCGAGGTTCAAGAAGAGTCAGACGTCTTTACCGAGCAGCCGGAGACGGCAGAGCCCGAAGATACTGCTGCGGATACAGATCCGCCTACCGACTCTGACCCCGTCGAGGATGCTCTAGCCTTCCCCGATAATGGAGAATCCGAGACTCAAGAAGAGACGGTTGCAGAAGTGCCTGCCGAAACGGAGGAAGAAACGGCAGCAGAAGCCGAGGTTGAAACTCCAGATACTCCGGTAGCCGAAGAAGAACCGGATGAGGAAACTCCAGCAGCGGAAGCGCCGGTCGAAACCGATGACGAGACGACAGCGGAAGCTGAGGTTGAAGCTCCAGACACTCCAGTAGCAGAAGAGCCGGATGAGGAAACTCCCACAGCAGAACAGCCGGTCGAACCGGAGGAAGAGACGGCTGTTGATCCTGACGTTGAGATCGTCGGGGGGGCAGTGGGTGATGGACTTGTGATTCCCACCCAGCCTGAACCAGATGACGTTGAGCCGGATGAGGCGGTGACAGAGGAACCCGAAGAGGAACCTGACACCGTGGCCGAGGGCGAAGAGCCAGCGGACGATCTTGATGTGACAACAGAGCCACCCAGCTCCGAGCCTGAGTTTCAAGGGCCAAGCGGCACTTTCTCCGTGAAGGCTCCAACGGATCTACGCAGCAGTCCGGGAGGAGCGCCGGTGACCACCCTGATGCCCGGAGAGAGTATTCAACTCACCCAACGGCGATCGCTCGCCAATGGCACCGTGTGGGCAGAAGCTACCGATGGCACCTGGGTGGATGCGATGGCTGTTGACTTGGACGGCAGTCAGTCAGCAGCAGAACCGTCGGATGAACCTGATCCTGAACCCATTGCAGAAACGGAAGAGCCCTCGGATGAAGTAGCAGTTGATCCGGAAGCCGTCGATCCAGAAGCGGCAGACGGGCCCACAGATGCCATCATTGGTTCTTCAGAATCTGACTTCCAAGGGCCCAGCGGCACCTTTACCACCGAGGCTTCGGTCGATCGCTACGATCAACCCGGTGGAACCATGGTGGGCATCATTGATTCAGAATCATCGTTTGATGTGACCTCTCGCCGAACCTTGGTGGGTGGTGTCGTTTGGGCACAACTTGAAGACGGCAGTTGGGTGAATGCGCGGCAAATTGATGCGGCGATCGCTGGCGAAGGCGATAGTCCAGTTACCAGCCAAGCCCCCGAGCCCGAGCCTGAGCCCGAGCCAACGGTTGCTGAAGCAGAAGATGACGGTGCCCAAGAACTGGTCTTGCAAGATTCCTACGTCTTTCGAGGGCCGAGCGGTTCATTTTCCGCCTCTGCCACCATCGAGCGCCGGGACGATCCGTACGGATTGGTGATTGGCAGCGTTGGTTCTGGAGAGGAGGTTGAACTAACGGGCAACCGTACCTTTGCCCTCAACCGCACTTGGGCAGAGTTAAGCGACGGTACCTGGGTTGATATTCGCAATCTCCAGGCACAGTAAAGATCAGCAGAGATTAGCGCCGTCGCTCTTGCAGCTTACGGTACACATCTCGCAAGCTAACGTTGTGATGGGCGATCGCCACCATGGTGTGGTAGAACAAATCCGCCACTTCCCCAGCGATCGCCTCCGGATCGTCGTCTTTGCAGGCCATGACCACCTCTGCAGACTCCTCGCCAATTTTCTTGAGGATTTGGTTATCACCGCCCTCTAGCAAGCGACTGGTGTAGGAACTGGGAGTGGGATGGTCGCGGCGATCGCAGATCACCGCAAACACCTGAGAGAGCATGTCGGCGGGCGGTGGCGTAATGCCGCCGCTGACTTGGTGAAAGCAACTGCGCTCCCCTGTGTGACAGGCGATATCTCCCAACTGCTCCACAGTAATCAACAGCGCATCACTATCGCAGTCATAGCGCAAAGACTGCACCTTTTGCAGATGCCCCGACGTCGCGCCCTTATGCCAAAGTTCAGAGCGCGATCGGCTCCAAAACCAGGTTTCTCCCGTCTCCAGAGTTTTGGTCAACGACTCAGCATTCATCCAAGCCATCATCAACACCGTGCCATCCAGGACATCTTGAACAATGGCGGGCACCAACCCCTGATCGTTGTAGCAAATCTGCTCCACCGGAATCGCCGCTTCCCCTAGGACATTATTCATCGACAACCTATCGCTCATGTCTCCTCCTAAGTCTTCAACTTCAAATCTTCAACTTCAAATCTTCAACAGTATGTCCACCCTGGTCTGAAAGCACCGTCTGTGCCATTCCGAACCAAGAGCGATCGCCCCTAACGGCGGCGACTCCATCCCATGCCTCCTCCCATCCTACGATCAAGGTTGTTGCTTAGACCGGTGAGATCTCCACAACCTCCGTGAAAAGAATGAGGCATTCCCAATTGCAGAGGCTAAACTAGAGTGGAGCAAAAATGGACGAGCAATCCGGCGATCGCCCAAGGTTTACTCTGTTCATCCATATCTTGAGTGCAGAGATGAAGATGTTGCATCGTTATGATGCATCACCCTCCTACGCTCCACATTACTCATACCTACACCATCGGTTCTGCCTACCGTGCAGCCCGTTTTTTATTAAAGCCCTCCAATATTCAAAATTTTTCATTGGTTGCGTTCTGATACCGGTTTTCCCCGGAAGCGAATGAACGGTAGTACGATTAGAGCCTTACAGTGCAAAACATGATATTGCTAGGTTCTACAAGCGTGTTTCCTTTACTCACTAGAGGAGTCTATTGTGGCAAGTCACAAAATTCTAGTCATCGACGATAGCCGAGTTATTCGCAACATGGTCAAGGATATGTTGCCTAAGGGTAATTTCCAGGTGCTAGAAGCGAAAGACGGTTCTGAGGGCATCAACCTCATTCGTCAAGAGCACCCTAACCTGATCATGCTCGATTTCTTGCTACCGCGTGTCAGTGGCTGGGAAGTCTTTGAGCAACTGCATGCCCAGCCGGAGCTGCGGGCTCCCCTGGTACTCATGTCGGGGCGCAAGGAAGAGGTGACAGAGAAACTCCAAGAGCCCTTTGAGTATTTTGAGTTTATCGAAAAACCCTTCGAGCAGCGAGAGCTAGTAGAAGCTATCAAGTCAGCCATGAGCAAATTCCGCAACTGGCCAGCTCCTTCTACCCCATCCATGGGTACGGAGCAGGTGGTGGCTGGTAATGCAGAAGAAATCCAGGCGCTGAACGATAAGATTGCCAAGATGCAGGCCGAAATCGACATGCTCAAGAAGCAAATGGTGCAAATCTTGACCTTCATTCGCCAAAAGTTCAAGTAATCCCTCTCGTTTCACTCTTGGAACAAGAGGTCACACCCTGCTGCCCTGACCAGATGTCGTGAGCGGTCATAAAAGGTCTAGGAAGTTAATTTCTAGTGCTATTGATTCATTGGGTATGGGCTGGCTGAGCGGAGTCGTTTGTCCTGAGGACAGGCTACGCCAACGTGTAACGTCTCCCAAAGGGAGAAAGCCAAAAGCCCACCATTGCTCCCTTCGATTTCGCTCAGGGGACAATGGTGGGGAACGCTGATGCCCTACTACAGAGCAACCTTCCGTCGCAGAGTGCTAAGCGATCGCATTGGCCCAGTCCTTGGCCCAGTGTAGGTTTGCCTTGACCCGATCCATGGTAGTGGCCTCTGAGTAGAGACGTAGGACGGGCTCGGTGCCGCTAAAGCGGATGAGCAGCCAGCTTTCATCAGCTAGGTCAAATTTATAGCCATCAATGGCAAGGCAACGGGTGACCGCTTGCCCAGCAATTTCCGTCGGGGTTTGCTCCTCTAGGGCCTGCAAGAGGCGCGATCGCACCTCCATGCTGGCGAGGGGCAGGTCAATGCGATCGTAGGTGGAGCTAAACTGGGTGACCTCCTGCAGGCGCTTGTGCTGGTCGCTGATGTCTTGTCCTGCCTGGACGACAGCTTCAAGAACGTAGAGAGCCGAGAGCAGAGCATCCCGTTCAGGAATGTGATGCCCATAGCCGATACCGCCAGATTCTTCGCCCCCCAGCAGCACCGCCGCCGACAACATGCGATCGGCAATGTACTTGTAGCCGATGGGGGTCTCGTAGACCGATAGCCCGTAGAGCGCCGCCACCTTAGGAATCAGGTTCGAGCCGCTAATGGTTTTGACAATCTCG
The DNA here is from genome assembly GCF_016888135.1 of Leptolyngbya sp. CCY15150. NCBI lineage: Bacteria > Bacillati > Cyanobacteriota > Cyanophyceae > Leptolyngbyales > Leptolyngbyaceae > Leptolyngbya > Leptolyngbya sp. CCY15150. Next base: position 82,607 of record NZ_JACSWB010000164.1, on the reverse strand, counting down.
CCGCTGAAACCGCGTCGGGTTGCCAAATGCTCAATTAACACAGGAATGAGCACCTGGGAACTCAGAAAATTTCCTTGACCATCAACAGCGGCCACGCGATCGCTGTCGCCGTCAAACACCAGGCCGGTAATTAACCCCTTAGCATCGGCCTGGCGCTGGGTTTTGATCGCCTTAAATAGGTCAGGAATATAGCGCGGCAAAGGCTCAGGCGCACCGCCGCCAAAGAGAGGATCGCGATCGCCATTTAGTTCATGAATGCCATCGCCCAACAGCCGCGCTAGACCGCTCGCCGCCGCGCCATGCATCACATCCGCAAACACGGTGAGCGTACCATCAGCGATCGCCTTCTGAATGCCCGCAATATCCACCATGGCCCGGAGACCCGCACAGTAGCTTTCCCAGGGGTCAAAGGTTGTCCAGGTTCCCGGTTGGGCTGCCGCCGGCAGGGGTTGATCCAGGATAGCTTCAATCTGCTGGGTCACCTCAGGAGACACCGATCCACCAAAGGCTCCCTTCACCTTCAAGCCAGAATAGACCCCTGGGTTGTGGCTAGCCGTAATCACAATCGCGCCTAGAGCATTGTGCTGCTTGGCAGCCCAGCTAAAAGCCGGCGTGGGTGCATAGCCCTCAGCAAACAGCACATCAAACCCCGCCGCCTGGATGGCCTCCCCAGCCACCTGGGCAAATTCCTCAGAAAGGAAGCGGCGATCGTAGCCTACCACCACGGTGCGGCACGTCCCTTCACCATAGTGCTGGCTAAGAACTTGGGCTGCTCGCGGTGCAACCTGCATGACGCGCTCAAACGTAAAATCCGCCGCGATCAGTCCTCGCCACCCATCGGTTCCAAACTGAATGGGCTTCGTTGCGAGCAACGCTGGAGAAATATGAACTGCCATAGTGCTGTTTGCCTTGGTGTACTCTATCGGTGCTTTAGAATCAGTGCTTTAGAATGAGTTCTTTGGATCAAATACCGAGTCACGATAATTCTAGAACCTTGGACTCGGGTTGCTGCACCAAGATTTTTCATCCTTCAGGGGCGATCGCTCCCTATCGGGCATCTGGGCTGTTGTCCATGGGGCATCTCTAGTCCATGAACGTCTTCACCGATGCAACTAGGGCGATCGACGGCAAAGACTCATCCCTAAGACAGGTCTGGAGCATCCGCAAATCTAGCAATTTTTAGGGCAACCTCGCCATGGGCATACGATTTCAGCCATGGAAATCAACACTTCTTGCCTCTGCGACCATTAGCCTGATTCCTTATAATGTAAAAAACAAGTAACATGGCTACTAGAAACCCTACAGCTACAGCGACATCGTGTTTGTACTCAGCGGCTACGAGTATCTTCTAGGCTTCCTCATTATTTGTGGGCTGGTGCCCGTCCTTGCCCTGTCCGTCTCCAAACTGGTTCGCCCTAAGCGCACGGGCGTCGAACGGCGAACAACCTACGAATCTGGGATGGAACCCGTGGGGGGTGCATGGATCCAGTTCAATATTCGCTACTACATGTTTGCCCTGGTCTTTGTCATCTTTGATGTAGAAACCGTGTTTCTCTATCCCTGGGCGGTAGCATTCAGCCAACTTGGGCTGCTTGCATTCATAGAAGCGTTAATTTTTATCGCAATTCTAGTTATTGGTCTTGTCTACGCTTGGAGAAAAGGAGCATTGGAATGGTCATGAATTCCGGCACCCCATCAATTACGACATCCGATGAGCGGATTATGAACCCCATTGGGGCTCCGCAAGTCACCAAGGATTTGTCAGAAAACGTCATCCTCACCACCGTGGATGATCTGCATAACTGGGCGCGCCTTTCCAGCCTCTGGCCCATGCTCTACGGTACGGCCTGCTGCTTTATCGAATTTGCGGCGCTGATTGGCTCTCGCTTCGACTTCGATCGCTTTGGGTTAGTGCCTCGGGCCAGTCCTCGCCAAGCCGATTTGTTGATCACCGCCGGCACGGTCACCATGAAAATGGCTCCGGCACTGGTACGGCTCTACGAAGAAATGCCCGATCCCAAATATGTGATCGCCATGGGAGCCTGCACAATCACCGGCGGCATGTTCAGCTCTGATTCACCGACGGCAGTGCGGGGAGTCGATAAGCTGATTCCAGTGGATGTCTACATTCCCGGCTGTCCGCCCCGCCCCGAAGCCATCATTGATGCGATCATCAAACTGCGCAAGAAGATCTCCAACGAGGCCTTGCAAGAAAGGGGTAGCTTCGACCAAACCCATCGCTACTTCACCGTGAAGCACAAGATGAAGGTGGTGCCCGAGATTTTGACGGGGGAATATATTCGCTCCGCCTCTCGGCAAGCACCACCTCAAGAATTGGCCGCAGCGACCGGAATGCCCGTGCCAGCCCTACAGCAGCAAGTTACCCAGGAGGAGGAGCGCAATGGTTGATGAGGCTACCCCTGCCGAGGAGCAGGAGTCTAAGATAGTCGAGGCCAGTGCCGTATCGCGCTGGCTCACTGAGAACGGCTTTCAGCATGAAAGCTTGGAGCCAGATCACTCCGGTATTCCAGTGCTGAAGGTCGATCGGGACGTGCTGATTCCTTTCTGCACAGCCCTCTATGCCTATGGCTTCAACTATCTGCAATGCCAAGGTGCCTATGACATGGGCCCCGGTGGCGATTTGGTGAGCATGTACCATCTGTGTAAGGTGTATGACAATGCCGATCGCCCCGAGGAAGTGCGGGTGAAGGTGTTTCTGCCTCGGCAGGATCCACGCATCCCGTCGGTGTACTGGATTTGGAAGGCTGCCGACTGGCAAGAACGCGAATCCTACGATATGTATGGGATTGTCTATGAAGGGCATCCCAACCTGAAGCGGATCTTGATGCCTGAAGACTGGGTAGGCTGGCCCCTGCGGAAAGACTACATTTCTCCAGACTTCTACGAGCTGCAAGACGCCTATTAAGTCGTTTCGCGATCGCCTGCCCTTAGGAAGCATCCTATCGGCACCGGTCTAGTCTAAGTCGCCCCAATGCCCTAGAGGTCAGGTTACCTGGCCTCTTATGGGCATTGGAACCTGAATCGTCCTGCTGAACACTCAACTCTAGGTTTTCGTGAGCTCTGTTCGTGAGATCAATGTGTCCTGACCGCCTGTCTTGATGGTTTAACCGATAGCCATCGACAAGAGAAGCGGTCGTTTAGCGCATGATAGCGCTGCGGTATGGGCAATAAAGAAATATCCTTGTGGTGATCCTATGAAGGGAATGGCTCACGTTCCAGACGAGGCGATGCATCCTGTGGCTGATCCGCCGCTGGCGGATATTCTTATCGTGGACGATATGCCGGATAATCTGCGGCTATTATCGGTCATGCTGACGGATTCTGGCTACAAGGTGCGCAAGGCGATTAATGGCGATCGCGCCCTGAGGGCCATTCGGGCGATTCTTCCCGATCTGATTTTGCTGGATATCAATATGCCAGACATGAGCGGCTATGACGTGTGCCGCCAGCTTAAGGAAAGCGATCGCACCCGTGATATTCCGATTATCTTCATCAGCGCCTTAGACGACGTCCTGGATAAGGTGATGGCGTTTGAGATGGGGGGGGTGGACTATATCACCAAGCCGTTTCAGCTCCAGGAAGTCTTAGCGCGGATTGACACACACCTCAACCTGCGTCGCCTCCAGCATCAGCTTGAAGAGCAAAATCGGCACCTGCAGCAGGAGGTGAGCGATCGCATGGCAGCGCAGCAGGCCCTAGAAGCCCTCAACCAAAAGCTTGAACAGCGGGTAGACGAACGCACCGCCGCCCTTCAGGATGCCAATGAACAACTGCGTACCCTCGAAGCTCAGCTACGGCAGCAGCTCAACGTATTTCTCCATGCCGTTTCCCACGATTTGCGCAATCCGGTTCTAGGCACATCCATCGTGCTGAACCATTTAATGGCCGAGACGGAGGGCGATGTGCAGGTAGCACGCCACGTGATGGAACGGATCGCCGAAAGCAATCACCGCCAGTTAGCGCTGATTAATTCTCTGATCGATACCCACGCAGCGGAAGTATGGGGCATTGTGCTGCACCCAGAAGCGATCGCCCTACCGACGGTGATCCAGGCAGCGATCGCTGATGTCCAGCCCCTTTTAGATAAGTTTCAGACGACGTTGAAGTTGCACATTGATGAAACCCTCCCGGTCTTAACCGCAGATCCAATGCAACTCGTGCGGGTGATTCAAAACCTAGTTGCCAATGCGGTGAAGCATAATCCTCCCGGTTTGACCTTGACCATCACCGCCAACCGGCAGATAGAGCGCTCGGAACAGGTGCATATCACCGTGGAGGATGACGGCATTGGCATTAATCCACACCAGCAAGAACATTTGTTTAATCTCTACTTTCGCGGCAATCAGCAAAACCATAGTGCTGGCTTGGGTCTAGGGCTTTACCTCTGTCAGCAAATTGTGGAAGCCCACGGCGGCACCATTGGCGTCGAAAGCACGGTTGGGCAAGGAGCCACCTTTTGGTTTACAGTACCTATCCAGGCTCATACCTAGAATCAATGGCGCTCTAGGGCAATCTGATCGGCCTGCTGAACCGTTGGCAGGGGCATATGCAGAGAAGGGGCTCCGGTGCCTAAGCCATGCTGGGTCTGGAGACGTTGGATACCATCGAGCAGGGCCTGACGCAAAATATCGTCGGTCTCATATTTGAGCATGAGATGGAAACAGGCTAGTAGCTCTGCCCGATAGCTCGCGGCGGAACTAGACTCCGTAGCGCGGCGAATGGACAAAAGGCGCTTGAGGGGATTGGCATCGGATAACCCATCTGCGAGGGCATCCCAGGAGGGCGATCGCTCCGTAGTTGCCGATGGACGACGGCTGAGCAGCAGCGCCAGACCCAACATGCCACCACCTTGAATCAAGAACGCGATCGCTAGGGTGGGATTCTCGGCAATCAGCCAAGTGTGGAGCGTTAGGTAGGTGCCCAAAAGGGTCAGACCGCCCACGCCCACCGACAAGGTCAAGGAACGATTGGTGGGTTTCCACAGCCGTTGCCAAAGGGTTTGCATCACCTGCAAGCGCCCCTGCTGGAACTGATAGCTGGCCACACTCACCCCTGCACCAGCGATCGCGGCGGATACCAAGAGCCAGTTCCAGGCCAAGAGCAGCCCCAAGCCAAAGCAAAGCCCCAGCCAGCGCCGCCGCTGACCGGCCTTGATCACCATGTGCAGCAGATCAGCGTCCAGCCAATCTCGGAGGTTGGGCAGCACCGGGGATGGCATGGCTTGCTGCAGGCGATGGGTCAAATGTTGGGGGAGAGGAGAGATATGTGCCACAGGTCCTGGGTGAAGTTGCGGTGTGAACGGGGCGATCGCTCTCGGGTAGGGATGTTGGAGCGATCGCTGGAATGTTCCGTTTATTTTACCCTGCCCATGCGGGTGACTTGGAGATTGCCCCCATGGCCTTAAGGTTTACGCCGACTGACGCCTTATGTAGGTAAACTCCCATGTAAATGAAGCTTGCCGGGTTTCGGCTCCGCTCAACCCTCTTCTCATCAGGATTGGAGCCTTGAGCGGCATCGAAATGCTTACCAAGCGTTACGTCCTCCGACTTAATAGTCTGTATTCGTTTCAAGATAATTGGGTCGGCGGTGCCCTGGAATGGGCCAGTCGGCATTTTCGCCACCAATCCACAGGGTTTCAATGGCGACATATTCAGTGCTGAACTGATGCAGGGCATTAATCAACACATCCAGGGCGATCGCGTCGGTGGTGCCAAGGTCAAACCAGCAGCGGGCCCAGGTTCCCTGAAACTCCAGGTCAGCCATGTTGTGCATGAGCGAGGTCAGACTGCTGTCGATCTGGCTGGAATCGTAGGACATGTAGCTGATATCCAGCCCTGTATCTTGCACCTGAAGATTTTCGGCATTAAAGCCGCCCAGTTTTCCAAGAAAAAACCAAGAATTGAGGACTTCTTCAATGTATTGCTGTTCTAGGTTGGAGGGAACGGTGTCAAATTCCAGCCAAATCCACAGATCAAAAAAGTCACATTCACGAAATTCAACGTTCATTAACAGTTGGGTTGTCCTGAGTAGGTCTTGGCAGGGGCAGCCCCCGTCATCCAAATCATCTCACAGAGTTTTGGATTCTGAGGCGCTTGGTGGGGCAGGGAAAGCGATCGCCAATGCCAACGTTTCATGTCATTACCAGACAGAAGGGGCAGGTCTAGACTAAAATTTCTGGCAGACTACTCATCGTAGCGTTGCAGCCTCAATGGATCAACTCCCTGAGAGGTCATAGATTCGGGGAGTGAGTGAAGCATTGGGGTGACTTAGAAGCACCCTGAGCCTCTGTCACGCGCCTCTAACGCAGCCATGGGGGATAGGGAGAACGTTTCATGATCACCGTAACGGCTGTTGACATTATTGAGTATCGGGCAGAGCTAGCCAGCAATGCGAACGCGCTCCAAGCCCTAGACATGTTAGAAGACTGCGAAGGCAATTTAGAAGATGCGGCGATCGCCCTGGCCATTTCAGCGGGGCAGGAGCCGGATTGTTCTGACCAATGGTTGATGGGGTTGGCAAAACGGTGGCGATCGCGCATTTGCCAAACGCCATCCCGCACCACGCTGACGGAGGCGGAAACCATTGCCGAGCAGGTGACCCTCTTAACTCAAGTGATTGACCTACCGGTGTCCCTCGTCACCCTCCTGGCCATCTACTTAGTGAAAACTGGCGTGGATCAATTTTGTGCGCCCCTTGATGAAACCCTTGGCTGAGATATTCCGCGCCTTCCCCCCTTAAGTCCGTGGGAGCAGATCCTCAACCCTCGGTCTTCATCAGGGGAAATGGCAGCCCAAAACTTGACGAACGGTTGCTTTTGTTACCAAAAGGCGATCGCAGGATTAAGAACTTGTTAAAGCCAGAGGCAAATCCGAATTCCGAGGGTATTTTCAGAATTAGATACCTCCTAACTGCGTCTCCAGCCCTACCCTGATCCCGAGTGGATCACCGTGGGGCTGCTATTTTTGTGAGCGAATTTGGTTAGCCAAACCTTGGAGGATCGCCGTCAGCATATCGAGGCGACCTTGAAGCTGTTGCTGACGAGAGAGAAGATGCTGCTGACGATGATAACGAGCGATCGCTTTCCGGATTTCTCCCACCTGCACCAACGGGCAAGGCTCCGATAACAGCCGACCGCTCTCGTGAATACTGCAGAGCCGATATTGCGCCGTTCCATCTGCCCCCTGCTCCGCCTCTAGCCAACCGCCAAAGGCCGGCCCCTCCGCACAAATCTCCTGGCGCTGCTGCTGGAGCCGTTGCACCTCCGCCTGCCAGGTGACCAGCAACGTATTCAGTTCCGTGAGGGCTGGCAAGACTAAATCGGATGGGCCGTGGAGGGGTACATCAAGGTGCGGAGGTGCGGGATGCGGAGGGGGGCTGGAGGGCTCCGATGTCGGTGGATGCCGTTGCAGATTGGGTGGAGCCGGCATAGATTCGGTCGCCGACGGGCTAGGCGAAGCGATCGGATTCCCCATCGATGGTTGCTCAACCGGTCGTTGCTCAACCGATCGTTGCTCCACAGGCGACAAGGCTGGAGGCATCGACGTATGAAGATCAAAACTGGGATGAGATTGGCCCAACAACGCCCGCGCCGATAGGGCAGGACGGGGCTTTTCCACCAACTCCGGCCGCGGAGGCGGCACCTGCACCGGCATCTCCAGATTCGACAATACTTCACCCAAGCGCCGCAGTTGAGGCGAGGTAGATTGTTCTAAGGCATCCAGGTTATCCTCTGGATCAACCCCCAATACGCGATCGAGAACCAGTACCGCTAAATCTTGAATGAAGCTAATCATCGGCCCACCGCCATCAGTAGATGAAGCCCTCAGAACATCCGAGGTCGTGCCCCTAAGCATAAAAGCGATCGCCCCCCATTGCCACCAGATCTCCCAGCCTACCCCCCAAAGCGTCTAAACTGGTCGAGGTCGTCCCCACCCTGATACGCCTTAACGTTCCTATCCCGCCTAACGCCCCATGCCTCCCCTCACCCTGATCACCGGCCCATCTCGATCGGGCAAAAGCGAATGGGCCGAACACCTAGCAGAGCGATCGCCCCGAGATGTCCTCTACATTGCCACCGCCCAGATGGATCCCACGGATGCTGAGTGGCAAGCTCGGATCCTGAAGCACCAGCAGCGCCGTCCTGCCCATTGGCGATCGCGCCATGTACCCCACGAGCTGGCGATCGCCCTGCAAACGGCTGCCGCTAAAGACTGCCTGCTGATCGACTCCCTGGGCACCTGGCTGGCCAATGCCATCGACCAAACCGATGACGCCTGGCAGATCCAAGCCACTGCTCTCCTAGACAGCCTGCAGCAAACAACCGCTGAGGTGATTCTGGTGACCGAAGAAGTGGGCTGGGGCGTTGTGCCGGCCTATCCCCTGGGCCGTGCCTTTCGCGATCGCCTCGGACGTCTCACACGGCAGGTAGGAGCGATCGCCGACGCAGCCTATTTAGTGACCGCCGGCTATGTGCTGGATTTACAGCATCTGGGTCAGCATATCGATCGGCTAGAAAACTAGCAAGAATAAGATCCCCGACGTTTTGAAAACGTCGGGGATCTGGAACATCGGGGATCTGGAACATCGGGGATCTAGAAGCAGGATTAGACTTCGACCACTGACTTTTCCGAGGTCACGGCGTCTTCCGAGATATGTTCTGGGGAGCGATCGCCCTCTACACTATCTGGATCCACAGGCGGCAGCACATAGCCGGTAATCAACCGCGATCCTTGCTTGCGGGTAAAATAATTCCAAGCCCACTGGATCATCACCACCAATTTATTATCGAATTCCACCAGATAATAAATATGGATAAACACCCAAATCAACCAGGCGGGAAATCCAGCAAAATGGAAGTTCCCCAACCTAGCAACCGCCGCATTACGACCAATCACCGCTAAGCTACCCGCATCAAAATACTTGAAGGGTTTCGGCACCTTATTCTTAAGCTTCGCCCGCAGGGCACGAGCAACATAGCTACCCTGCTGCATCGCCACTGCCCCCGTTCCTGGAACAGGCTTACCCTCATAAATATAGTGGGCCAAGTCACCAATCACATAGATATTGGGCTGACCAGGTACAGCAAAATCTGCATCGACCATCACCCGTCCCACCCGATCGAGGGTCGCACCAGCGCGATCGGCAAGCACCTGCCCCATGGCAGAGGCCTTCACCCCCGCAGCCCACAGCACCGTTCGGGCCGCAAGGTCTTCCGTGCGATCGCCCTGTTTGAACGTGACCACGCCCTTGTCAATGCTGGTGACAAAGGTACTGGTGCAAATCGTGACGCCCAGTTCCGCCAGCGCCTCCTCTGCCTGAATCGACAAATCGGGCGGGTAGGGCGGCAGCAGCCGATCCATACCTTCCACAATCAAAATTCTCGCTTCTGAGGTATCGATCGAGCGGAAATCTGCCTTGAGAGTGCCATAGGCCAGTTCCGCCAACGCACCGGCTAGTTCCACTCCCGTCGGCCCACCGCCTACGACTACAAACGTCAGCCAAGCCTGTCGCTTCACCGGATCAGGCTCCCGTTCTGCCGCCTCAAAGGCCAGGAAAATCCGCCGCCGCATTTCTAGGGCATCTTCAATCGTCTTCAACCCCGGAGCCTGCTCTGACCAATGCTCATTGCCAAAATAGTGATGGCTGACGCCGGTGGCCACAATCAAACTATCGTAGGGCAGCGTATCGTGGCGCAGAGTGACGGTCTGGGCCACCGGGTCAATATCCGTCACTTCATCCATCAACACCTTGGTATTGCGTTGGTGGCTGAGAACAGCCCGCAGCGGCGAGGAAATATCACCAGGCGACAAGCCGCCGGTCGCCACTTGGTACAGCAACGGTTGAAACAGGTGGAAGTTACGTTTGTCGATCAACGTGACCTCAACGGCTGCATGGTTGAGTTCCTGAGCGGCATACAGGCCACCAAATCCACCGCCGATGATGACAACTTTATGGGGCGATCGCTGAGGTTGTGACATGGAAGAAAAGGGGTAGGAGATTAGGAGTACAGGCGGGTAGAAAACAGGCGCTGGGGAGATGGCTGCAGGCAGAGTTGGGGCCTACAGACCTTAATCTTGCCCCATTCTGCCCAAGGCTGTCGTATTCGTAAACACGAGGGGCGATCGCGTCCTAGGCAGGGATCAGATTAGCAAACAATTTTAGTCTGTTTCAATATAAGTCAGAACAAGAGAGGGTCGCGATCGCCCTATCTTCTACGAATCTTCAAAGATAGCACCGGAATTTCTTCAAACCTTAATGGGATCATGACCGGAACCCTCTACCTGAATTTTGGTAGGAAACACTATAATAAAATCACAGCTATGGTCGAAGATGACGATGGTCTCTCTAATTCCCCAACCTCAGGATTATGGACTGCTGACCGATCTCTACCAGCTCACCATGGCAGCCTGCTATGTGGGCGAGGATCTGGATCAGCGCCCCGCTAGTTTTGAACTTTTTGTGCGTCGCTTGCCCGATGGCTTCAGCTATCTAGTCGCCATGGGGCTAGAGCAAGCTCTCGACTACCTCACCCAGTTTTCCTTTGGCCCCGACCAGATTGCAGCGCTGCAGGGCACCGGACTCTTCGCCCATGTCCCCGATCGCTTCTGGCAGGTGCTAGAGTCAGCCCGGTTTAGTGGCTCGGTGTGGGCGGTTCCTGAAGGCACCGTGATGTTTGCCAATGAGCCGCTGTTGCGCATTGAAGCGCCCCTCTGGCAGGCTCAGGTGGTGGAAACCTATCTTCTTAATACCCTCAATTATCAAACCCTGGTGGCCACCCGCAGCGCTCGATTGCGGGATGTGGCGGGCCCCGATGCTACCCTGCTGGAGTTTGGTACCCGGCGGGCGTTCAGTCCCCAAGCGTCGCTCTGGGCGGCCAGGGCCGCGATCGCCGGCGGTCTCAACGCTACCTCCAATGTCCTTGCCGCGCTGCAGCTCGGGCAACGCCCCGCAGGCACCATGGCCCATGCCCTAGTGATGGCGTTAACCGCGATCGCCCAGGATGAAGACGTGGCCTTTGACACCATGCTGCGCTATTTCCCCGACACGGCTCTGTTGATCGATACCTACGATGCGATCGCTGCGGCCCAACGGTTGAGCGATCGCGTCACGGCCGGCACCCTGCAGGTGCAAGGGGTGCGCCTCGACTCCGGCGATCTAGTTTCCCAGTCTCAGGAGGTGCGATCGCTGCTGCCCCATGCCACCATCGTAGCCAGCGGCGACTTGGATGAATACGAAATTGCCCGCCTGCTTGCCGAGGGCGCTCAGATCGATGCCTACGGCTTGGGCACCAAACTGGTGACCGGCACCCCGGTCAATGGCGTCTATAAACTGGTGGACATCGACGGCATTCCCACCATGAAAAACTCGACGAGCAAGACTACCTACCCCGGTCGCAAGCAGATTTTCCGCACCTACGAGCAAGACCGCTGGGTTCACGATCGCCTAGCCCTGATGGACGAAGAAGCCCAACCAGGAGAAGTGCCCCTACTGCAGTTGGTCATGGACAAGGGCGATCGCCGCTTAGATGCAGAACCTCTGGGAGCGATCGCCACCCGCACCGCCGCCGCCGTTCAGGCACTTCCAGCCAGCCTACGCGACCTCGACCATCCCGTCATGACATCCCCCATCCTGTCCACCGCCCTACAAACGCTCACCCAAGACACCCAAGACCGAGCGCGTCAGGTCTATACTGATCAAAATTCCAGCGTTGCCGATTGAAACCATACCTCCTAGACGAACAACCGCCCCACCCGTTTCCTTCAGGTTCCTTCTAGACAGCCGCCCGATGAAACGGGTTTATGGATAACCCACGACTCCCAAGGAGTGCGACACCCCAGATGGTGTCAACCCACGTCAGATTATTCGTCGTTTGCCAACCTCGATCCCCCTGATCCCCTCTGCCCTATGCTGAACATTGCTTTGTTTGGAACCAGCGCCGATCCCCCCACCACTGCCCACCAGCAAATTCTCACCTGGCTCTCCCATCGTTTTGATTGGGTAGCCGTTTGGGCTTCCGACAATCCCTTTAAGTCCCACCAAACTCTGCTCCAACATCGAGGGGCAATGTTAAGATTGCTGATTGCCGATATCTATCCCCCTCGGCACAATATTGGCTACCATCCCGACCTCAGCAGTCCCCGCGCGCTAATCACCGTTGAACGGGCCAGAGAGCGCTGGCCCCAAGCCAACTTCACGCTGATTATTGGCTCCGACTTAGTGGATCAACTGCCGCGCTGGTACCAAGTAGACGAGCTGCTGCACCAGGTTGATCTGCTCGTGGTGCCCCGGCCTGGGTATCCTCTAGAAGACGGGAACTTAGATCAGCTGCGGCAGATGGGAGCTACGGTGGCGATCGCTGACCTAACCGGTCTGGCAGTCTCGTCCACAGCCTACCGCAAAGCCGGAGATACGGCTATTCTCACGCCTCCCATTGAGGACTATATCCATCGGGAGCAGTTGTACGCATGTCAGAACGGAGCCAACGAAAGCCTACCGACCTGGTAAGCCCACTTGCCGAGTTTAAGGTGGGAGTCGATAGCGTCATTTTTTCGGTAGACAGTGACCAAAATCGCCTCTTGGTACTCTTGGTGATGCGCCAAGATGCGCCTTTTTCCGGTGAATGGAGCCTACCCGGCACCTTAGTCCGTCAAGGAGAATCCTTAGAAGGCTCAGCCTATCGAGTACTCTCCGAAAAAATCCGCGTCGAAAACCTTTATCTCGAACAGCTCTATACCTTCGGCGGCCCCAACCGCGATCCTAGGGAAGCCGAAACCAGCTACGGCGTACGCTACCTATCGGTGAGCTACTTTGCCCTCGTGCGGTTTGCCGAAGCCGAATTGATTGCTGATGGCGTCAACGGCATTGCCTGGTATCCCCTTGGGCAAGTTCCCAGCCTAGCGTTTGACCATCAGCAAATCCTCGACTATGGCTATCGCCGCCTGCGCAATAAGTTGGAATATAGCCCCATCGCCTTTGATGTTTTGCCCGAGATGTTTACCCTCAATGATCTGTATCAGCTCTATACCACCGTCTTGGGTGACCATTTTGCTGACTATTCCAACTTCCGCACCCGCATCCTCAAACTAGGCATCCTCAGCGATACGGGCATTAAAACTTCCCGTGGGGCCGGTCGTCCCGCCAGCCTCTACCGATTTGATGCCGAAGCCTTTGCGCCGCTGAAGAATAAACCCCTCGTCTTTGCCTAGCCCTGCCTGGCCATTGCTGTCTAACCCTTCCTATCTAGCCTCTACCGTCTCCAACCTGATCCCGCAGCCCCATCGAGTCAAGATGCCTACCGATATGAGCCCAAGTAGGATCTCCGTCAGCCTGCATTCCCTTTCCTTCCTACCCCTATGACCCCTCCCACCCTCTCCCTGGCGATCGCTCAACTGAATCCGACCATTGGTGACCTTGCGGGCAATGCTCAGCAGATTTTGACCGCCGCCCAAACGGCTGCGTCCCAGGGGGTGCGGTTACTGCTCACCCCAGAACTTTCTCTCTGCGGCTATCCCCCCCGCGACCTGCTGATACAGCCTCGGTTCATCCAGGCTATGGCAGATACGCTGCACCAGTTAGCCCATGACCTGCCGCCCCAGATCGCTGTCCTGGTGGGCACCATTGATCCCAATCAGCGATCGCCCCTAGGAGAGAAACCGCTGTTCAACAGCGTGGCGTTGTTAGAACAGGGTGCCATTCAGCAGATCTTCCACAAGCGTCTGCTGCCGACCTACGATGTTTTTGACGAAGATCGCTACTTTCAACCCGGGGACGATATCAATACCTTTGCCGTGACCTTACCCGATGGTCATCGCGTAACGCTGGGGGTGACCATTTGCGAAGACCTGTGGAACGATGAGGAATTCTGGGGCAAGCGCAGCTATCAGGTGAATCCCATCGCTGATTTAGCCAGCCAAGGCGTCGATCTGGTGCTAAATCTATCCGCATCTCCCTACAGCGTCGGTAAACAGGCAATTCGAGAGGCGATGCTACGCCATGCGGCCCTGCGTCACCAGGTACCCATTCTCTACGTCAATCAAGTCGGCGGCAATGATGATCTGATCTTCGACGGCAGCAGCGTAGCCATGAATGCTCAGGGACAGACCGTGGTGCGAGCCTTGCCCTTCCAGCCTGACCTACAGTTTCTAGACTACGACCTTACCCTCGGTGACGTGACCGCCGATCCAGAGGCGATCGCTCCCCAGCCCGCCAGCCATGATGGGGAAATCTGGTCAGCACTGGTGCTGGGCGTCCAGGACTATGCCCGGAAATGCGGCTTTTCCCGAGCGGTCATCGGTCTCAGCGGCGGTATTGACTCTGCTCTGGTAGCGGCGATCGCCACCGCGGCCCTAGGAGCCGATCAGGTGCTGGGTGTGCTGATGCCCTCCCCCTACAGCTCCGACCATTCCCTGGCCGATGCCTATGCCCTGGCCAAAAACTTGGGCATCCGCACCGAAACCTTAGCGATCGCCGGCTTAATGTCCGCCTATGATGACACCTTGGAAGATCTGTTTGCCGGCACCAGCTTTGGCATTGCCGAGGAAAATATCCAGTCTCGGATTCGCGGCAATTTACTGATGGCGATCGCCAACAAGTTTGGCTACCTGCTGCTATCTACCGGCAACAAGTCAGAGCTGGCGGTGGGCTACTGCACCCTCTACGGCGATATGAATGGTGGTCTAGCAGCGATCGCCGACGTCCCCAAAACGCGGGTTTATTCCCTCTGTCGCTGGCTCAATTCCAGTGACGATCCAGCGGTGCCCTGGCGACTGCCGCAGAGCGCAGCGGGAGAGATCATTCCCGACGCCATTCTCACCAAGCCCCCCAGCGCCGAACTCAAGCCCGACCAAAAAGATTCCGACTCCCTGCCCGACTACGACACCCTGGATGACATTCTCTGTCGACTGATCACCCGCCACCAGTCGCCCAGCGACATCGTCACCGCTGGTCATGACCCAGGCATCGTCAACCGCGTCGTGCAGCTGGTCACCCGCGCTGAATTTAAGCGCAAGCAGGCCCCTCCCGGCTTAAAGATCACCGATCGCGCCTTTGGTACCGGTTGGCGAATGCCCATCGCCAGTCGCTGGATTGCCACGGTTCCCACTCCCAGCTCCGCTCCCTAGGCCCAGCACGCCAGAACCAACCAGCACCAGCAGGTTCTCCGGCTGCCCGACCGACTAAGCTACAATGGCCCTCATCAATCCTTTAGATTCTGTTCACATTTGGACTTGGTACCCCTGCGTATGACGACGGTACACCCCGCTGATGCAGCCACCTATCCCCTAACCATGACTGCATCCCCCACCATCACCCCTGATCGAGTTAAACAAACCACGCGCAAAACCTATCCCAACTTTAAGGTGATTGTGTTGAATGACGACTTCAACACCTTTCAGCACGTGGCCGCCTGTTTGATGAAATACATTCCCCAAATGACCAGCGATCGCGCCTGGGAACTCACCAATCAGGTACATTTTGAGGGGCAGGCCATTGTTTGGACAGGGCCGCAAGAACAGGCGGAACTGTACCATCAGCAACTCAGTCGCGCCGGGCTCACCATGGCTCCCTTGGAAGCCGCCTAATCCAGCCCACCCTCATACCCCACCATGGCCCAACCACCCAGCGGACGCTTAGTTTGGAATCATTCCACCCACATTCCAGGGCTCATCCCCATCCTGGAGACGTTACTCAAGCGTCAAACCACGATTACCACGATCACGCCAGCGGTGATCGGGCGATCGCGGGCCCATAGTCCTAAGCTGACACTGCGTGTCTCTGTGCCTGTCCTGGGTGGCTTTAAGCTGATCGCCCGCAAGGGCAAGCAATTTCAAGAAGTATTTGTGATTACAACGTTGGAAAAACCAGCTCTGGAAGAAGCGATCGCTGACGTCCTGACCAAGTAATCCCTCTTGGATGATGTTGGGATATCCTGACCAATGCTCGTCATGACAGCTCACACCAGACAAGAGAATTAGGGTTTGACCGCTTTCCCTCCCCGATTAGAGCAATTGTTCAATCTGCCGGAACACCCGCTCCACTTCTAGCCAAAGCGATCGATTATTGGGATCCGTTTGTAGCGCTTTTTTGAGGTAAATCCTGGCCTTATCAAGCTGCCGTTGCTTCACAAGATGTTGGCCAAAGCGCTGATAGGTAATCGCCTGCCACTGCTTCACCTCCCGATCCTTCGGCAACCGCTGGGATAGACCCTCCACCAACGCGATCGCCCTAGGAAACCGCTGCTCTTTGAGCAGATGCTGAAGCTGCTTGTAGCTATGCTGCTTTAGTTTGCGATCGGTCTCCGACAGGGTGGGATCAAGGCGAATCTGGGGCGCAGGGGATTTTGACGGACTAGGAGAGGGCGATCGCTCCGCTGGCCGCTTCACGTGGATACGCACCTTAGGAGGCTGAGACGACGGCGTAGGGGAGGGCGTCGCACTCGGCGTAGATGTAGACTGAGCCAATCCCTCAGGCACAACCTCCATTAAGTACTTGTAGGCTTCAGTGATCTGAATGAACTTCTCCTCCGCTGCTTGATCGCCAGGGTTAACATCGGGGTGATATAACCGTGCCAAACGCCGGTAGGACGCCTTAATATCGTCTGCCGGTGCGCCCGTCCGTAATCCCAATAGTCGATAGCAGTCCGGTAGGTTCATAGATACCAAAAATGGCAGAATGTTGAACAATTCTGCCATAAATCTAACGTGACATCTTCATTGGATGCTCACCGTGCAGATGAACTGCCTTAGGTCGAGGGTGGGCTTTCCACAACACGATCAATCAAACCATACTCAACCGCTTCCGCTGCCGACATAAAGTAGTCGCGATCGGTATCTTTGGCGATTTGCTCAACTGTTTTTCCGGTACGAGCCGCTAGCATTTCGTTCAACTGCTGGCGCACGCGTAAAATTTCCTTCGCCTCGATTTGGATATCCGTGGCCTGCCGACGACCCACACCCCCCAAGGGTTGGTGGATCATGATCCGCGCATGGGGCAGGGCCAAGCGCTTGCCCTTGCTACCCGCCGCCAACAGAAAAGCTCCCATGGATGCAGCCAAACCAACACAAATCGTCACCACTTCAGACTTGATGTACTGCATGGTGTCGTAGATGGCCATGCCCGCCGTCACGGAACCACCGGGCGAGTTGATATACAAATAGATGGGCTTACCGGGATCATCAGAATCCAGGTAGAGCATGGCAGCAACGATGGAGTTGGCCAAGCCATCGGTGACTTCTTGTCCCAGGAAAATGATCCGCTCTTGGTTGAGGCGGGTGTAAATGTCAATCCACTGGGTATATTGGCTACCGGGTAGCCGATAGGGAACTTTAGGTGTGCCGATGGGCATAGTGAGTACTCTCTACAGATTGAAAACGATAGGAGAACGGGGGAGCAGCCGCCATGCCGGCAGCTTCAGGGCTCTAGCAAGCCCTTAGGTGAGCGACGCCACGGGCGCAGTGGGTAATTCCTTAGAACTCGCCAACACGCGATCGATTAAGCCATACTCCAAGGCTTCTTGGGGAGTCAGATAGAACATTCGATCCGTATCTTTGGCAATTTGCTCCACCGTTTTACCGGTGTTTTTTGCCATAATTTCCAGGGTCGTTTGCTTGTTGGTCAGCACTTCCTTGGCCCGAATCTGAATATCGGTGGCCTGCCCTTGAGCACCACTGCGAGTTTGGTTCAGCACAATGGTGGCATGGGGTAAGCTAGCACGGAAGCCCTTCGTACCCGCTGACAAAATCATGGCCGCAGTTCCCATAGCCTGCCCAATGCAGATGGTATGAACCGCTGGCTTAATGTAGTCAATCGTGTCACAGATAGCAAAGGCTTCGGTTTCAAACCCAATTGCATCTCCGCCGTACCAAGAGGTTCCGGTCGAGTTGATGTAGAAATAAATCGGTTTGTCCGGATCATCAAACTGCAGGTAGAGCAACTGAGCAATAATCAACTCAGTTACGTCAATACCAACCTGCTGTTTCACCTCATCAGAGGAATACAGGGGTAACCCCAAGTACACAATACGCTCTTTTAACAAGAGCGACGGTAGGTCTGGGGGGGGTGTGCGATAGTAAGCATCACCACCATATGTAGACTGAACCGCCTGGATAGGTGAATTCATATAACGTCTTGCCTATCAGTTGCCTCAACAATTGGGTGCAGTGTTACACCTTTAACATAGTAAACATAGTAACGTGCCCTCGCTAGCAATGGTGGTGGCTGATCCCCCAGATTCATGGCGGATACTTGACGGGATTCCCGAACCTCTAGCCGCCGCCTTGGCCAATGGCCTTGAAGCGATCGCCCCTTGCAGGGCCCCAAATCACCCAATGATCCGAAACCCTTACTACTCACCGTGAAGGGATTGAATAGGATCGATCTCCATATTTTTCGATCAACTGCGCTCAGAATTTAAGGAGCTTAACTATGCGAGTGGGATTACAAGCTGCTCTCAATGATGTCAATCTTGACGCTCATCAGCCCAGCAGCCAGCGGCAACTGGCCGTCTCAATTTCGGCGATCGCTGAGTCGCTCAACCGCCATGCTCCTTTAAATCTCTGCCTGATTTTAGACCACAGCGGCTCTATGAATGGGAAACCGCTCGACATCGTCAAGCAAGCCGCCAACCGCATTGTGGAACAGCTTTCACCGGGCGATCGCCTCTCCATTGTGGCGTTTGATCATAAGGCTAAGGTCTTACTGTCCAATCAACACATTGAGAATCCTGCCGAGGTCAAGGTGAAGCTCAGTCAACTGCGGGCCAGTGGCGGCACGGCCATTGATGAAGGCATGAAGTTGGGCATTGAGGAGCTAGCCAAGGGCAAGCAGGACACCATTTCCCAGGCTTTCTTACTCACCGACGGGGAAAATGAGCATGGCGATAACGATCGCTGCCTCAAACTAGCGGAGCTGGCCGCCACCTACAACATGACCCTCAGCACCCTGGGGTTTGGCGATCATTGGAACCAAGATGTCCTCGAACGCATCGCCGACGCAGCCGGTGGCACCCTGTCCTACATTCAAACCCCCGACCAGGCCGTGAGTGAGTTTGACCGGCTCTTCAGCCGCGCCCAGTCCGTGGGGCTCACCAATGCCTATCTCACCCTCACCCTGGGCTCCCACATCCGTCTCGCCGATCTAAAACCCATTGCCCAAGTGTCACCCGACACAGTTGAACTAGCGATCATCCAAGAAGGGGATCAATACCTAGCGCGCCTGGGAGACCTGATGGTAGATGCACCTCGGGTAGTGCTAGTGAATCTCTATGCTGGACAGTTGCCTCCTGGCTCCCAGCAAATTGCCGGGCTGCAGGTGCGCTACGATGACCCCAACAGCGGCAAGGAACGACTCTTCTCCGAGGCCATTCCCGTGGTTGCCAAAGTGCTGGAAGCCTTCCAGCCCCAAGTGAATCCTCAAGTCCAGCAGCATGTCTTAGCCCTGGCCAAATACCGTCAGACGCAGATTGCCGAACAAAAGCTCAAGGATGGCGATCGCACCGGTGCGGCCACCATGCTCCAGTCGGCCGCTAAGACCGCGCTACAAATGGGCGATGAAGGCGCTGCCACCGTCTTGCAAGACAACGCCACGCGCCTCCAGTCTGGGGAAGAACTCAGCGAGAGCGATCGCAAGAAAACCCGCATGGTCTCCAAAACGATGCTGCAGTAGTCCCAGCGCTAGGAAGCTTCTATCAGCCTGCAGTACAAATCAGCCTGAAACACAGATCAGTTGAGCGCTGGGCCATTCCAGAACTCAACTGAATCTACACCATCTAGAACGACTGATCGCTGATCGAGACAGGACGAAAGGCTTGACGGACATCGGGCTGCTGCAAGATGTAAACAATGCTGCCGGCGATCGCAAGATTGAACACCAGCAACAGCAGGGTAGGGAGAACCGTGAGACCCGCTGTCCCTGCGCTGAAGATCGAGCCGAGCAACTGGAAGGCATTTAGCCCAATGCAAACCCAGTGAAAGATGATGGTGCCCATACGCCCCCAGCCCTTGAGGCGAAAGAGCCCCACGCTCATAACGACGCAGATGACCGCAAACACCAACGAGATTAAGCCCAGCCCCAGAAATAAGGGGCCCATCAAATCCAAGATCTCTGGCGGCAGGGCTTGCATCTCAGGTTCTTGGAGCATCATTTGCCGACCGTCTTCGGAGGCAAAGAAGGTTTGCACCAACAGGAAGATCAGTGCAAATAAGGCGTAAAACACACCCGCTACAATCAGCCAAATCGCGATGGCTGTAACACTACCAGGACGTTGATTTGCGGTCATGATTCCTTGACCTATGGATAGAACAGCGATCGCTCTCCGGAGGAGATACCCCGAATTTCATACCTAGGCGGCTTGCACCACTGTTTTTAAAGGTTGCCAGGTGAAGGTGCGATCGCCTCCCATCTCAATCACCACCTTTAACTTGGGTTCTAGAGTCGGCAAGTTCGCCAAAAACTCTAGCTCTTGACGCGAAAGCACATGCCCCTCCAACAACCACAGCACTAATCCCTTCGACTTGGCAGGTAACTGCTCAAGCTGATAGCGAGCGATCGGCGGAATATAGTAGGTGTAACCAACCGCGGCATCGCTGTCCACACACTTTTTACCCAAATGGGCCGGACGCACCCCATGCACGTCTAACAAGTAAGCCGACAAGTCGCCCAACCCCCGAGCAGTCAGGTGTTCCATACCATAGCCCGCCGCTCGCAGACGCCGCTGATACCGCCCCTCTGCTCCTCCCTCCAAGGGGATGTAAAGGCCGAGAGCCCCATGCTGTTCTAAGGCTCGAATGAAAGGTTTACCCGTTGTAATTAATGCCATAAATGCTGTCTGCGGCCTCCTACATCACATTCATCCAATCATGTCGGCACGGGTTCATTAGTTCATTATCAGTATGGATCCGAGTCCTTCATCGTCTTAGGTCTCAGTCATCCTGAACAAATGGCGTTTCCCTCACCTCTTGCCGCTATTATAAGGGGTGGCGATCGCCCTACCGCATCTCCGCATCCAGAAAATTTGTTGCCCTTTTGTTGGAAATGGTCTAGACAAATAGATATTCATACGTCTATAATCTAAAATTGTCGCCAAGACAGCATAGAGAGTAAATAGCTAATGATTCACGACTTGGCTAAAGGCTCAGACGGGTGAAGGCAATGACATTGTCAAACCCTCCTGTCACATGGGATAGAGCCACAGGCAAGTCTGGTTAGTGCTGCTTTCCAGGCTGTGAGGAGATACTGAGTGGATTTTTTTGATGCATCTGCTTAAGTCTCGGCGTAAGCGCTGAAGCGGATCTGAATTGCTAATCCTTCAGCCTCTGGTTTCAAAAAGACATAGAACTCTAAGCTGACACCAGTTTTGTGGGGTTCTGGCTGCTTCTGCAGCCATTTAGTAAGGAGGAACAGTCAGATCCTAAACCGGAAGCGGAATAGGCTGGCTACGTTTCGCCGCGTTTTTAGTTGAGCAAGGGAGACTTGTGACTGTGTCTGTTGGTATTCTCGGCACGAAAATTGGCATGACCCAAGTCTTTGATGACGAAGGTCGGGCTATCCCCGTCACGGTTGTGCAGGCTAATCCATGCACCGTAACGCAAATCAAAACCCCCGAAACGGATGGCTACTCTGCAATTCAGGTCGGATATAAGCAGGTGACGGAAAAGGCTCTGAATAAGCCTGAGCTAGGGCACCTCAAAAAATCTGGCAGTGTCCCCGTACGACATCTCTGTGAATATCGCTTGAGCCAGGCCGGCCCCTACGAGCTAGGGCAACAGTTAGGGGTTGAGACGTTTGAAGCAGGACAACTCGTTGACGTCGTAGGCACTAGTATTGGTCGCGGATTTGCCGGGTACCAAAAACGCCACAACTTCAGACGAGGGCCCATGGCTCACGGTTCTAAGAACCACCGAGCACCTGGTTCCACTGGAGCTGGCACCACCCCCGGACGCGTCTACCCAGGTAAGCGCATGGCAGGTCGCCTAGGCGGGTCGCAAGTCACCATTCGGAAACTCACAGTCGTCCGGATCGATGCTGACCAAAACCTGCTGCTGATCAAGGGTGCTGTTCCCGGCAAGCCCGGCAGTCTCCTAAATATTAAGCCCGCCACGATTGTTGGACAGGCTTAAGAGCTTACCCCGGTGTAACAGCTCAGCAGAACAACGACGTGGCATTGGAAGGTACATGAGGCAGAGGAAATGGTTAGCTGCATAATTCGAGATTGGCAAGGGCAAGAAGCAGGTGAAACATCGTTAAGCTTGCGCGTAGCAAAAGAAGCGTCGTCGGCGCACGTGGTTCACCGAGCCCTCGTCCGTCAGATGAACAATGCGCGTCAAGGCACCGCATCATCCAAAACCCGAGCCGAAGTGCGTGGGGGTGGTCGGAAACCTTGGCGTCAGAAAGGTACAGGGCGCGCCCGAGCTGGTTCTAACCGATCCCCGCTTTGGAAAGGGGGCGGTGTCATCTTTGGCCCCAAGCCCAGAGATTATTCCACCAAGATGAACAAAAAGGAACGCCGCTTAGCGCTATGCACAGCGTTCCAAAGCCGGGTAGACAGCATGATTGTGGTGCAAGACTTTGCCGAACAGCTTGCTCGTCCCAAAACCAAGGACATGATTCAAGCGCTATCCCGCTGGGGCGTGCAGGAATCTGATCGGGTTTTGCTGATTACCGGCGAAAAGAATGAGATGGTCTACTTATCAGCTCGCAACATCGATCGCCTAAAGCTGATTTCGTCAACCAATCTCAATATCTATGATGTATTGCTGGCAGACAAGCTGGTCGTAACCCAGTCTGCCCTCGAAAAGATCCAGGAGGTATACGGTGGCTAGTTTTGATCGATACAACCCCAGAGATCTGGCCGACCTGATCCGGGTGCCGGTGATTACGGAAAAGGCAACCCTCCTGCTAGAAGACAACAAATATGTCTTCAAAGTGGCTGCCAAGGCAACCAAAGATCAAATTAAGGTTGCCATCGAGCAGCTCTTTGATGTCAAGGTCGTCAAGGTCAACACCCAAAATCCTCCCCTGAAGAAGCGCCGGGTTGGCCGCTTTGCCGGGTACAAAGCTCACTACAAAAAAACTGTCGTTACCCTCGCACCGGGAGATTCCATCACCCTTTTCCCTGAGGTCTAACGCTGTAGAGAAGGGAGATCGTCCTCGGCATTCCGCCCTACTCAGCCCAGTCATTTAATTTCGTAGGCAGTCTTGAGATAACAGAGTTCTAAATTATGGGTATTCGTTACTACCGACCATACACGCCTGGAACTCGTGAGCGCACCGTTTCAGAGTTTTCTGAGATTACTCGCAGCAAACCTGAAAAGTCCCTCACGCGCTCCATCCATCGGGCGAAGGGTCGCAACAATCGGGGGGTGATTACCTGTCGCCACCGGGGCGGCGGTCATAAACGCCTGTATCGCTTCATTGATTTCCATCGCGATAAGCGAGGAATTCCCGCAGAAGTAACCACGATTGAGTACGATCCGAACCGCAATGCTCGTATCGCTCTAGTGGTCTACGAAGATGGCGAGAAGCGCTATATCTTGCACCCGGCTGGGTTAGAAGTTGGCACCACCATCATCGCTGGAGAAGATGCTCCGTTTGAGGTTGGCAATGCTCTTCCCCTGGGCAATGTGCCCCTGGGTACGATGGTTCACAATGTGGAGCTTGTGGCAGGGCGCGGTGGACAAATTGTCCGCGCAGCCGGCACCGGCGCACAGGTTGTTGCTAAAGATGGCAACTATGTGACCCTGAAGCTGCCGTCTACGGAAGTGCGCATGGTGCGTCGGGAATGCTACGCCACCATCGGTCAGGTAGGTAATGCCGATGCCCGCAACATCAGCCTAGGTAAAGCGGGTCGGAAACGCTGGAAAGGCAGACGTCCTGAGGTTCGGGGTAGCGTCATGAACCCTGTGGATCACCCCCATGGTGGTGGTGAAGGTCGGGCTCCTATTGGTCGGAGTGGGCCTGTTACGCCTTGGGGTAAGCCGGCTCTCGGCTACAAGACGCGCAAGAAAACCAAGCGAAGCGATGCGCTGATTGTGCGCCGTCGTCGTCGGGTATCGAAGCGGGGTCGGGGCGGTCGTAACGCCTAACGCAGGCTGGATAGTTGGGTACGGTTGTGTAAGTGATTTCTGTAGGTTGAGGCTATGGCTCGTTCGCTAAAAAAGGGTCCGTTTGTAGCGGATCACTTAATGAAAAAAGTTGAAAACTTAAATGCCAAGGGTGAGAAGCAGGTGATCAAAACCTGGTCTCGGGCATCGACAATTCTTCCTCAAATGATTGGACATACGATCGCGGTTCATAACGGTCGTCAGCATGTTCCGGTCTATGTGAGTGAGCAGATGGTGGGACACAAGCTGGGTGAGTTTGCGCCAACTCGCACCTTCCGGGGTCACGCCAAGAGCGACAAGAAAGCACGTCGATAAAGATTGTATTAGCTGGATATCCAGTTGCGATCGCTCCCCTAAGTTGAGTGATTTGGAGTTGGCAATCGGAGGAAATAAATGGCTGTTGGAACTGCACAAGATGTAAAAGCGATCGCACGCTATATTCGGATGTCCCCCCATAAAGTGCGGCGAGTCTTAGATCAAATTCGGGGACGCTCCTATCGGGAAGCTCTAATTATTCTAGAGTTCATGCCCTACCGAGCCTGTGAACCCATTCTGAAGGTATTGCGATCCGCGGTCGCCAATGCTGAACACAACAATGGGTATAGCCCATCAAACTTGGTGATTACCCAGGCCTATGCGGATCAGGGGCCGTCCCTACGACGGTTTCGTCCCCGCGCCCAGGGTCGGGCCTATCAAATTCGTAAGCCAACCTGCCACATCACCATCATGGTGGCACCGGGTGAAGAAGACTAGGCTCATACCGATTGTGTGATCAGCATTGCTCAGGAACGGTTAAACCAAACAAAACCAGGACGTATTCAATAGAGGGCAGATTGTGGGACAAAAAATTCACCCAGTAGGGTTTCGACTTGGCATTACTCAAGAACACCGTTCACGGTGGTTCGCTGATTCCAGCCGCTATCCAGCACTACTTCAAGAAGATCACCAAATTCGCAGCTACATTGCGAATGATAAGGATTTAAAGAACGCTGGCATTTCTGATGTTCGCATTGAACGGAAAGCGGATCAGATCCAGCTCGAAATTCGCACTGCCCGTCCTGGTGTTGTGGTTGGACGCGGCGGCGCAGGGATTGAGTCCCTACGCGTTGGACTCCAGAAAGAGCTAGGGAATGGCAGTCGTCAAATTGGCATCAACGTTGTTGAAGTCGCCAGAGTCGATGCAGATGCCGCCCTGATCGCTGAGTATGTAGCTCAGCAGCTTGAACGCCGGGTTTCGTTCCGACGAGTCGTGCGTCAAGCGATTCAGCGGGCGCAGCGAGCTGGAGCTCAAGGCATCAAAATTCAGGTCAGTGGTCGGTTGAATGGGGCAGAAATTGCTCGGACAGAATACACCCGTGAGGGTAAAGTACCGCTCCACACGCTGCGAGCTGATATTGACTATAGCTACCGCACCGCTCAAACCATCTATGGCGTCTTGGGCATCAAGGTGTGGGTGTTCAAGGGAGAGGTCATCCCTGGACAAGAGGAAGTTCAAACTCCTGCCAATACCCAGCCGCGCCGTCGGCAACAGCAGCAGCGACGTCGGCAACAATTTGAAGATCGCTCTAACGATTCATAGCTGAAGTATTGATGCAATTTACAGCTATCCCTGCACTTGGTAGAGAAGGTACGGATTCATGTTAAGTCCTAAAAGAACAAAGTTTCGTAAGCAGCACCGCGGTCGAATGCGCGGCATGGCCACACGAGGCAACGAAATCAGCTTCGGTGAATTTGCGTTGCAGGCCCTAGAGCCCCACTGGATCACATCTCGTCAGATTGAAGCCAGTCGTCGAGCGATGACCCGCTATATTCGCCGGGGTGGGAAAATCTGGATTCGCATTTTCCCTGACAAGCCAGTCACCATGCGTCCTGCAGAAACCCGGATGGGTTCTGGTAAAGGTAACCCCGAGTACTGGGTTGCAGTAGTGAAGCCCGGACGCATCTTGTTTGAGATTGAAGGGGTGCCGGAAGCAACTGCAAGGGAAGCTATGCGCCTAGCCGATTACAAGCTGCCCATTAAGACTAAATTTATCATGCGTGAACAGGGGGAGGTGTAAGCGATGCCTCTATCCAAGGCTTCGGAAGCTCGTAGTTTGAGCGAGCAGGAACTCAGTGACGAGATTTTGGCAGCTAAGCGTCAGCTTTTTAATCTACGGTTTCAAAAAGGAACCCGCCGCTTAGAAAAGCCCCATGACATTAAGCATCTTCGTCGTCGTCTTGCCCAACTATTGACCGTTGAACGGGAACGTCAAATAGCCTCAGAATCTCAATCTGAATCAAACGGCTGACGCGATCGCACCTGAGGATTAATTCCGTTTCAACACTAACCTATGGGAATGACTGAACAAGAGGAAGAGAGTTTAGATGGCTGTTAAAGAGCGCATTGGCGTAGTCGTAAGCGACAAAATGGACAAAACGGTGGTGGTAGCAATCGAGAACCGTGCTCCCCACCCAAAATACGGCAAGATTGTGGTTCGTACCAAGCGGTACAAAGTCCACGATGAAGACAACAAGTGCAACGTGGGCGATCGCGTCAAAATTCAGGAAACTCGTCCCCTGAGTCGCACCAAATGCTGGACTGTCGCTGAGATTTTGAGCACTGCATCTCGTGTTTAAGGGAAGGGGAGGGGAATTGTGATACAGCAAGAAACATATTTGAACG
This sequence comes from Leptolyngbya sp. CCY15150, assembly GCF_016888135.1. Taxonomy (NCBI): domain Bacteria; kingdom Bacillati; phylum Cyanobacteriota; class Cyanophyceae; order Leptolyngbyales; family Leptolyngbyaceae; genus Leptolyngbya; species Leptolyngbya sp. CCY15150. Next base: position 55,829 of record NZ_JACSWB010000164.1, on the reverse strand, counting down.
TAGCGGATAACAGTGGAGCCAAAAAGCTCATGTGTATCCGTGTACTCGGCGGCAATCGTCGCTATGCCGGGGTTGGAGACGTAATCGTCGCCGTTGTAAAAGATGCACTGCCCAACATGGCTACCAAGAAGTCCGACGTGGTGCGTGCCGTCGTGGTGCGTACCCGCAAGGGGCTTCGCCGAGACAGTGGCATGAGCATCCGGTTTGATGATAATGCCGCAGTCATTATCAACGCTGAAGGCAACCCTCGCGGAACCCGCGTGTTTGGCCCTGTGGCGCGGGAACTTAGAGAAAAGGGCTACATGAAGATTGTGTCCCTGGCACCGGAGGTACTTTGATCTATGGCAAGCGCAAACGTTAAGCCTCAACGGCACAAAATGCACGTTAAAAAAGGCGATACCGTTCAAATCATCTCGGGTGCCGAGAAGGGTAAAGTTGGCGAAGTCATGACTGTCTTGCCCAAGTCGAGCAAGGTAGTGGTGAAAGGGGTCAACATCAAAACCAAGCACATTAAGCCTCAGCAAGAGGGTGAATCGGGTCAAATTACGACCTTTGAAGCCCCGGTTCATAGTTCCAACGTCATGCTTTATTCCAATAAGCAAAAGGTGGCTAGCCGTGTGTGCTACACCTACACCGACGACGGACGGAAGGTTCGGATGTTGAAGAAAACAGGCGAAGTCATCGACTAATCCAACGTCGGCTGACCTCTATGAATTCTTCCCATTGGCTCAAGCACTTGAAATGTCCCTGACCAAGCCCAGGGATTGTGAGGTTCAAAAACTATGACAGCTCAACTCAAGACCGTATATCGCGAAACCATTGTTCCGAATCTGATGAAGCAGTTCCAATATGAGAACATTCATCAGGTTCCAAAGTTAGTCAAGGTCACCCTGAATCGCGGCATTGGTGAAGCCGCTCAAAACGCGAAAGCGTTGGAATCGACGCTGAATGAACTTGCGGTTATCACCGGACAAAAGCCCGTGGTCACCCGTGCTAAGAAGGCGATCGCTGGATTCAAGATCCGTCAGGGGATGCCCGTGGGCGTGACGGTTACACTTCGCTCGGATCGGATGTACCACTTCCTAAACCGACTCGTTAACCTAGCTCTGCCCCGCATCCGCGATTTTCGCGGGATTAGCCCTAAAAGCTTTGACGGACGAGGGAACTACACACTAGGGTTGCGCGAACAACTCTTGTTTCCAGAGATCAGCTACGACGGCATTGACCAGATTCGTGGCATGGATATTTCGATTGTGACCACTGCACAGACCGATGAAGAAGGTCGTGCATTGCTCAAAGAATTTGGTATGCCCTTCCGGGATAACTGAGGCATTTTCACTAAGAGGAAGCTATGGCAGCAAACGACACGATTGCAGATATGCTGACACGCATCCGGAACGCAAGCTTGGCAAGGCACCAGGTCACTGAGGTTCCTTCGACTAAGATGACTCGGAGCATTGCTCAGGTTTTGCGTGACGAAGGTTTTATCGCCGATTTTACAGAAGACGGCGAAGGCGTGAAGCGCAAACTCATGATTTCTCTGAAATATCAGGGACGGAGTCATCAGCCGATTATCAACACTTTAAAACGGGTGAGTAAGCCCGGATTGAGAGTGTATGCGAGTTGCAAAGAACTACCGCGGGTTTTGGGCGGTATTGGGGTGGCGGTTATCTCCACCTCTAGCGGTATCATGACCGATCGCGATGCTCGGCGGAAAGGGCTAGGTGGCGAGGTGCTTTGCTACATCTGGTAAGTGTTCAGTAATCCCCAAGGTCTCAGTTAGACGGGGTCATATTGCACTCTGCATCACGTGAGTCCATAGCTATTGCCGCATACAGGAGTAAGTCAGTCATGTCTCGTATTGGTAAACGCCCTATTCCCATACCGCAAAAGGTGTCTGTCACCATTGATGGTCAAACCGTTGCGGTCAAAGGGCCAAAGGGAGAGCTCTCTAGAGTTTTGCCCGAACATGTGGAAGTGTCTCAAGAAGACGGTATCCTCTCGGTTCGCCGCCGCAATGAATCCCGTACCGCTCGTCAACTCCATGGACTATGCAGAACGCTAGTCTCCAACATGGTTGAGGGTGTGTCCCAAGGATTTCAGAAGCGCCTGGAGATCCAGGGAGTTGGGTATCGTGCTCAAGTTCAAGGTCGTAACTTAACCCTCAACGTAGGGTATAGCAATCCAGTTCAAATTGAGCCGCCACAAGGTATTGACGTAGCTGTTGAGAACAACACCAATGTCATTATTAGCGGTATTGATAAAGAAATTGTAGGTAACATTGCCGCACAAATTAGGGGTGTCCGTCCTCCCGAGCCTTACAAAGGTAAAGGGATTCGGTACGCAGGTGAGCAAGTTAGACGCAAGGCTGGGAAGTCAGGGAAGAAATAGAGATGAAACAAACTCGCAAGGAATCACTGCGACGGCGGCATGCACGCATCCGGCGCGCCGTATCTGGAACGCCCGAGCGCCCAAGGCTAGCTGTCTTTCGTTCCCACCAACATATTTATGTGCAGCTCATTGACGATACTCGTCACCATACCTTAGCGGCGGCCTCCACCATGGAGCCCGAGGTTCGCTCTAGCCTTAAGTCTGGAGGAACCTGTGAAGCCTCAGCTCAGGTTGGGAAGTTAATTGCGGAGCGATCGCTTCAGCTAGGTATCAAACAAGTTGTGTTTGACCGAGGTGGCAACCTCTATCATGGACGAGTGCAGGCGCTCGCTGAAGCTGCCCGCGAACAAGGGCTAGATTTTTAGTCGGCTTGCCCTTCTTGGCTCAGAGACAGCAGCATCGCTTCTGTTTTATATGCCCGAAGGGAGCACGAGTTTTATCACTGTCTGACGTTACAGTAAAAGGCTGAAATTATGGCAAATCGTCGGAAAAGCGGACGAGCAAAGGAAAAAGAGACCGATTGGCAAGAACGCGTTGTTCAAATCCGTCGGGTCACCAAAGTGGTCAAAGGCGGTAAAAAACTTAGCTTTCGTGCCATTGTTGTCGTTGGCAATGAGCGGGGTCAAGTCGGCGTTGGCGTCGGCAAAGCCAGTGACGTCATCGGTGCAGTCCGTAAGGGCGTAGCCGATGGCAAGAAGCATCTCATTGATGTTCCTCTGACAAAATCTAGCTCCTTGCCCCATCCTACGAATGGTGTAGGTGGTGGCGCTAAGGTGATGATGCGTCCTGCAGCGCCAGGAACGGGGGTTATTGCCGGGGGTGCGGTGCGAACCGTACTAGAACTGGCAGGGGTCAAGAACGTTCTTGCCAAGCAATTGGGTTCAGATAACCCTCTCAACAATGCAAGAGCTGCTGTTAACGCCCTATCCTCTCTCCGCACCTTCAGTGAAGTGGCAGAAGAGCGGGGCATCCCCATTGAACGGCTATACGCCTAATAGACAGAAGTAGCTAGAGGTATTGAACATGAGATTACATGATGCTGTGCCCCAAGCCGGCTCTCGTCGAAGAAAACGGCGGGTTGGTCGAGGTATTGCGGCAGGACAAGGCGCAAGCTGCGGGTTCGGGATGAGGGGTCAAAAGTCTCGCTCTGGTCGGAGCACTCGCCCTGGCTTTGAAGGGGGTCAAATGCCTCTGTACCGCCGTATTCCTAAGTTGAAGCACTTCACGGTTATCAATCGTAAGTACTATACCATCATCAATGTAGAAGACTTGCAGGAGCTACCTGCGGGCACGAAAGTCACCCTAGACTCTCTGCTCGAAGCTGGTCTTCTCACCACGGATGACGGGCCTCTCAAGGTTTTGGGTAATGGTGAGTTATCCGTAGCTCTGGAGGTAGAAGCCACTGCATTTACCGCCGGTGCCAAGGCAAAAATTGAGGCGGCGGGTGGATCCTGCCATCTAGTGGTCTAGACTAAATGTAGGGATGTCCGTTGTGTTCCAAGGGTGGTGGTGTTTGCTGCAAACCCTAGGGCCGTGTCATTCGCCAAAGGCAAGAGTTTGTTGCGATCGCCAGTGGAGGTAGGTTTGAATGGTTGTTAGCCGCGATAAGGCTCCAACTGCACAAGAAACATTTATGCAAATGGCTCAAGCAGCCGGCTTACGAGGTCGGTTGCTTGTCACTATTGGAATGCTAATCCTTGTGCGCTTGGGGGTATTTGTTCCCGTTCCTGGTATTGACCGAGCCGCATTTCAGGCTGGCATTGAGGGCAATGCCCTCGGCGGCATTATTGGGTTTTTAGATATTTTCTCCGGGGGCGGTCTGTCTGCTCTCGGGATTTTTGCGCTAGGGATTCTTCCCTATATCAATGCCTCGATTATCATCCAGTTGTTAACGGCAGCCGTGCCCCAGCTTGAAGATCTTCAAAAAAATGAGGGGGAAGCCGGCCGGCGGAAAATCTCTCAGATCACTCGCTACGTGGCTCTGGGATGGGCCGTCCTGCAGAGTGGAGGGATCGCCTGGTTAGTCCGTCAGTACGCTGAAGTGCAGGGGCCTGTTTTCCTCATCCAAACCGTTCTAGCTCTCACGGCTGGATCCATGTTTGTGATGTGGGTGGGTGAGCTGATTACAGAACGCGGTATCGGCAACGGTGCCTCCCTGCTGATCTTCGTCAACATTGTTTCCACACTCCCAACCTCGCTGGGGCAAACCATCCAGTTGGCAGAAAGTGGCGATCGCAGCCTAGTCGGTGGCGTGATTATTCTACTGCTCGTCTTCCTGGCTATGATTGTCGGCATTGTCTTCGTTCAAGAAGGCACGCGCCGAATTCCCATCATTTCAGCCCGTCGCCAAGTGGGGCGTCGTCTCTACCTAGAGCGCAGCAGCTACCTACCATTGCGGCTGAACCAAGGCGGGGTCATGCCGATCATTTTCGCCTCGGCAGTCTTGATCTTGCCTGCCTCCGTAGCCAACTTCTTTCAAAACGATACCCTTAACCAGGCCGTGAGCTATCTCACCCCAGGCAGTTGGGTTTACATTGGCGTCTACCTGCTGATGATTCTTTTCTTCAGCTATTTCTACGCTTCGTTGATTGTCAATCCTGAGGACATGTCTAAGAACCTCAAAAAGATGGGGTCTAGTATTCCAGGGATTCGACCCGGACGGGCAACCACGGAGTACATTGAGCGGGTTCTCAACCGTCTCACCTTTTTGGGAGCCATCTTCTTAGGCTTGGTGGCTATTATTCCCACCATTGTGGAAGGGGCAACTCAAATCAGAACCTTCCAAGGACTAGGCGCAACCTCCCTTCTAATCTTGGTAGGTGTTGCCATCGACACAGCGAAACAAGTACAAACCTACGTGATTTCGCAGCGCTATGAAGGGATGGTGAAGCAGTAGTGACTCGGTTGATATTTCTCGGGCCTCCGGGTTCCGGTAAAGGTACCCAGGCAGCAGTTATCTCTGGTTCCTACAGCTTTCCCCATATTTCCACTGGGGACATCCTGCGCCAAGCGGTAAGCCAAGGAACCGAACTAGGTCAGAAGGCACAAACCTACATGGACCGGGGCGATCTTGTACCCGATGAGTTGATTTTAGGTATTGTGCGCGATCGCCTGAGCGAACCAGATGCCAAAACAGGCTGGTTGCTCGATGGTTTTCCTCGAAACGTTGAACAGGCGACCTATCTAGAGTCGTTGCTGGATGGCATTGGTCAAACCTGTGATCGGGTGCTAAACCTTCAGGTGTCGGATGATTCCATCGTCAAGCGGCTCTTGGAGCGAGGGCGCAAAGATGACAATGAAGAGGTGATTCGCCACCGTCTTCAGGTCTATCGTCAGCAAACCGCACCCTTGATTGATTTTTACCAAAGCCGCCAGAAGCTAGTTTCGGTAAATGGCGATCGCTCTGTGGAAGAGGTCACCCAATCCTTAAAAGCTGTCGTCAATAGCCTGGCTCACTAGTTCAGGTTGCCCCCATGCTGTCAGCGGGATAAGCCGCGATCCCGCTACGGAACATCTTGAAGCTCATCAATCTTGGGCGCTACTGAAGGCGGTCGATCAACGACCTGGCAGGGGTTTTTCCGATGAGATCTATCGTCATTTGTTAAGCTATGAAAGGTGCTGAATGCTGATTCCTAAAGGATCTGGCCCATTATCCAGATTCATAAAGGACGTTCGTCTGCTATTCATCCCAACTTCAGTAGTGTGCTCATTCCTTAGGAGGACTTTGCTTTGTCTAAACAAGACTTAATTGAAATGGAAGGAACGGTTACCGATTCACTTCCTAATGCCATGTTTCGAGTTGATCTCGACAATGGGTTTAACGTTTTAGCCCATATCTCTGGCAAAATTCGCCGGAATTACATTAAGATTCTGCCGGGCGATCGCGTCAAGGTTGAGCTAACGCCCTACGACTTGACGAAGGGGCGCATCACCTACCGGCTACGGAAAAAGTAGGCAAAGGACACTTTACCGTAGGAGAGTTATTGTCGCTCTTACAGCGTTAGCCCTTTTCAGTTTCCATAATCTCATAGCAACATTGCTTGGTAGCGATCGCCCCCTAGGGGTTCATCAACCCTCCGATCACGTCCGAGGTTGATGATATAGCTAGCGATCGAGTGACGCGACTGTAATCAATCAACAGTCATCCTAGCCGTCACACTGCCTAACTATAGTCACTTGAGCCAGACAGAATCTTCTCGCCTATACGGTTGACTTCTGTCACATTGATTATTAATATAAAAGTTTTGCAGTTGTTAAGGTGTGGTTGGGACATGAAAGTCCGAGCATCGGTTCGTAGAATGTGTGAAAAGTGCCGCGTGATCCGTCGTCGCGGTCGAGTTATGGTCATTTGTGAAAACCCAAAACATAAGCAACGTCAGGGATAGCATCCCTACGTAAGCTGTGTTCCGTTGGGCATCAGCATTGAACATTGGTTGAGTAGAAGTAGTTCTGGGAGAAGTAGAGCGTGGCACGGATTGCCGGAGTTGACCTTCCAAGAGACAAACGTATTGAAATCGGGCTGACCTACATCTATGGCATCGGTCTAGCTCGATCCAAGCAAATTCTAGAATCTACAGGTGTCAATCCTGATACGAGAGTTAAGGATTTGTCAGATTCTGACGTTGCGTCTCTGCGGGAAGAAGTTGAGAGTAAGTATCAGATCGAGGGTGATTTAAGACGCTGGGAGGCAATGAACATCAAGCGATTGATGGACATTGGTGCCTATCGAGGTCGACGTCACCGCATGGGGCTTCCCGTGAGAGGGCAGAGAACTCGTACCAACTCTCGGACTCGTCGAGGGGGACGTCGAACAGTGGCGGGCAAGAAGAAGGCCCCGAGCAAGAAGTAGTTAGTGGAGCCTTGGTGAATGGAGCCGGTTCTAAGCACAAGCTGCAGCAGCCGTTCCTATGGCGTTTAGCGCTCAACTGCAATGGAGCGATCGCCACATCAGGTAACGATGGGATCCAAGAAGCGATCGCCATTGGTAATCTGATGCACCAAGACACCAGACTGCACTTAGTCCGCTGCATCTTTTTGTACATCACTGACCTGGGTAAATGGGGTAACGAATGGCACGTCAAACAGCAAAGCGTGGTGGCGCAAAGCGTCAGAAACGCAATATTCCAAATGGGGTTGTTCATATTCAATCCACGTTTAATAACACGATCGTCACGATTTCTGACACCGCAGGAAATGCTATTTCTTGGGCATCATCCGGATCCAGTGGATTCAAGGGTGCTAAAAAAGGAACACCCTTTGCGGCTCAAACCGCAGCCGAAGCAGCCGCTCGCCGAGCTTCGGATCAAGGGATGCGACAAGTTGAAGTGATGGTCAGCGGCCCAGGAGCAGGGCGTGAAACGGCTATCCGTGCCCTCCAAGCTGCCGGGTTAGAGATTACGTTAATTCGTGATGTGACCCCAATTCCTCACAATGGGTGTCGCCCTCCGAAACGTCGTCGGGTCTAAGGTACGTGGGGTCAAGTTCATCCGCCACCTAGAGATTAGTTCATCATCTTTTCTCTTCAGGAGCCGTGAGGCGCAAAGACGCCCGGTGGTGACATCAATGTCACGAATGAACGGATACATGTTTTGTTGGGGCAAGCAGGAGGATTAAGTCGTGATGCAATTCCAGGTTGACGTGGAAGCGGATAGTGGAACCGAACCGAATACCTATAGCCGATTTGTGATTGAGCCTCTTGATCGAGGTCAAGGCATTACCGTGGGCAATGCCCTCAGGCGAGTACTGCTTTCTAACATTGAGGGAGCGGCAGTAACAGCGGTTCGGATTGCTGGCGTCACCCATGAATTCATGGCGGTTCCTGGTGTTCGGGAGGATGTGTTAGATATCCTGCTGAACATGAAGGAAGTGGTCGTTAGAAGCTATTCGTCCCAGCCTCAAATTGGGCGGTTGATGGTTCAAGGGCCAGCAACCGTAACATCTGGGCACTTCGAACTTCCACCAGAAATCGAGGTGATCAATCCAGATCAATACATTGCAACGGTCAGCGCAGGTGCGACCTTGGAAATGGAGTTTCGGATTGAGACTGGGGTTGGGTACCGAGCGATTGAGCGCGGGCAAGACGAAACAGCCGCACTGGACTTTTTGCAGATTGACTCTGTGTTCATGCCAGTTCGACAAGTCAACTACACCGTTGAAGATGCACGGGTAGGCGGATCCCTACAGCGCGATCGCCTGATTATGGAGATCTGGACTAACGGCAGCCTGACACCTCAAGAGTCCCTCGGCAAAGCTGCCATGATTCTCGTTGATCTCTTCAATCCTCTGAAAGACATCGACTTTACGCCCAGTGCCGATGATACTCAGGATACCCAAAGCCCTGAAAGCCAAATTCCCATCGAAGAATTGCAGCTTTCTGTCCGCGCCTACAATTGCTTGAAGCGCGCTCAGATTAACTCTGTTTCTGACCTCCTTGATTACAGCCAAGAAGATCTGTTAGAAATCAAGAACTTCGGGGCAAAGTCGGCGGAAGAAGTGATCATTGCACTCCAAGAGCGCCTTGGCATTACTCTTCCCCATGAAAAGTCTCCCAAGGGAGCCTAGGTAAAAGCACATCCACGCTTGAAAGAGTGCTGATGCCGTCCGTTGCCTCCCACAGATTATGGTCTTGAAGAGGTACGGATCACATAACGGATCACGTTAACAGTTGTAAGTTGTTTAAGGGCAAGTCCACTTAGGTTATTATGCGTCATCGTTGTAAAGTCCCTCTCTTGGGAAAACCGGCTGACCAGCGTCGAGCGCTCCTACGGGCATTGACGACTGAGTTGATCCGTCACGGACGGATTACCACCACAAAGACTCGGGCTAAGGCAGTTCGTTCAGAAGCAGAACGAATGATCACTTTAGCCAAGGATGGCTCCCTGTCGGCTCGGCGTCGGGCTTTGGGCTATATGTACGATAAGCCCCTCGTTCATGCTTTGTTTGAACAGGCACCTGAGCGTTATGCCGATCGCGAAGGCGGCTACACCCGAATTATCCGGACCGTGAGCCGTCGTGGCGACAACTCGGAAATGGCTGTCATTGAGCTGCTGTAATAGGTTCTAAGGGATAGGGTAAGTAGGCGTTGAGCAACAGAATGGCGATTCATTTGCCAGTGGACTCTCCCAAGCAGCGAGTTGCCCTGGTCATTCAATACCTAGGCACTCACTTCCGAGGATGGCAGCGGCAACCACGCCAGCGGACGGTTCAGGAAGAACTTGAAGCAGCGATCGCCTCTGTATTAGGCTATTCCGTTGTTTTACATGCCTCTGGACGAACCGATACAGGTGTTCATGCCGCCGCTCAGGTTGCGCACTTTGATGCTCCCATGCAAATCCCGGCAGCTCGCTGGGCAGATGTGTTAAACCCTCGGCTGCCGACCGATATTGTCATCACCGCCTCCACCCAAATGTCCCTAGACTGGCATGCGCGGTTTTCGGCGATTTCCAGGCGATATCGGTACACCATCTACACAGGGCGACGCCCCAACCTGTTCCTGCGTCCTTACAGTTGGCACTACTACCACACCCCCCTGTCAGTCGAGTTCATGCAGCAAGCGCTCAATCCTCTAGTAGGACGACACCACCTTGCAGCATTTCATCGGGCCGGGTCGAGTCGTCCTCACTCTTGGGTCGATGTCCATGAAGTAGGAGCACAACGCCACGGAGCATTAGTCTCCATTGAAGTACAGGCTAGCGGGTTTCTGTACGGCATGATGCGCTTATTGGTTGGTATGCTAGTAGAGGTGGGTACTGGAGAGCGATCGCCAGACAGCTTTACAACGATCTGGCGCGAAGAGCAGCGAGATCAGGTGAGGTATGCCGCTCCCCCTCAAGGACTTTGTCTGCTCAGAGTTGGATATCCTGACTTTCCGTTGCATCCCGCTCTATGGTTTGATACCCAGCCACAGTTTTCTCTGTTCCCCGCCCCTGTTCTAGAACGAGATCCTAGCGAATCTATCTATTAATGGTTGTTGCAAATTTTAGAATTACTTAGTGGGTCATGATTAAAACGTACGTTCCCCCTCAAGCCGACATCGTCCGTGACTGGTACGTGATTGATGCGGAAGGTCAGCGCCTCGGTCGGCTGGCGAGTGAAGTAGCTCGCATTCTGCGTGGCAAAAACAAGCCCATCTACACCCCTCATATGGATACGGGTGATTTTGTGGTGGTGATTAACGCCGAAAAAATTGAAGTGACTGGGCGTAAGCGCACCCAGAAGCTCTACCGCCGCCATTCCGGTCGTCCTGGTGGGATGAAGGTAGAAACCTTTGCCAAGCTGCAAGCCCGTGTCCCTGAGCGGATTGTTGAACAAGCTATCAAAGGCATGTTGCCCAAGAACTCCCTAGGACGTCAGCTCTTCACCAAGCTGAAGGTCTATGCTGGCTCCACCCATCCCCACGAAGCACAGCAGCCCAAAGTATTACAACTGAACAAGACTGGAGGACAAGGTTAATGCAAGCAACGGACAAGTCAGATCGCGTAGTGTATTGGGGAACAGGACGACGTAAGTCATCGGTGGCTCGGGTTCGTCTCGTGCCCGGCACAGGACAACTAACCATTAACGGTCGTCCTGGGGATCTTTACCTCCAGTTCAATCCCTCCTACCTCGCCGCCGCCAAGTCTCCTTTGGAAACCTTGGGTCTAGAGAACGAGTACGACATTCTTGTGAATGCCCATGGCGGTGGTCTCACCGGCCAAGCCGATTCAATTCGTTTGGGTGTGGCTCGGGCTCTATGTGAGCTGGATCCAGAAAACCGCAAGCCGTTGAAAGTTGAAGGATACCTCACCCGTGATCCTCGACGCAAAGAGCGGAAGAAGTATGGTTTGCACAAGGCTCGGAAAGCTCCTCAGTACTCCAAGCGTTAGGATGGAATGTTGGCTTTTCGCAATGCCAGCCAGGTTGGAATTGTATCGTTCGTAATTTTGAAACAAGACACGAGGGAAGGGCTATGCCAAAGGACAGTATTCATCCAGAGTGGTATCCTGAAGCCAAAGTTTACTGCAATGGCGAAGTGGTGATGACCGTTGGATCAACCAAGCCAGAGTTGCACGTGGACGTTTGGTCTGGAAACCATCCGTTTTACACCGGAACCCAGAAGATTATTGACACGGAAGGCCGCGTTGAGCGCTTCTTGCGGAAGTATGGGATGACAGACTCATCGTCAGCGAATAGCTAGCAGGGTCATCTCCCGACTTGCCTGTGACCTGTACTAGGAAAAAAGACACATCCCCATCCTGCTAAAGTCATGATGGTAATAGCGTGTCTGTTGATTGCCGCATGAGTGGATCGAATGACTGAGTCTTACTTGCTAGATAAACTGAGATCGGTTGAGCAAACGTTTCATGAACTGACTCGTCGTTTAGCTGACCCTGACGTGGCGACTGATCCACAGGAATTTCAACGCCTAGCCAAGTCCCGTTCCTCCTTAGAGGAAACGGTGAACACGTTTGAGTCGTGGAAACTGGCTCAGCAGGAGCTGGAAGGCGCAAGGCAAGTCCTCAAAGAAGCTAATGCCGATCCGGACATGCGCGAGATGGCAGCAGCCGAGGTTGAAGAGCTAGTCGCGGAAACAAACCGTTTAGAGGAACGCCTCAAAATTCTGCTGCTGCCCCAAGATCCAAATGATGACAAAAACATCATGTTGGAGGTTCGGGCTGGCACAGGTGGGGATGAAGCTAGTATCTGGGCAGGCGACTTGGTGCGCATGTATTCTCGCTATGCGGAAAGTCAGCGTTGGCAGGTCAAGCTTGTGAGTGAATCCATTGCGGATATGGGCGGCTTTAAGGAAGCTATCCTAGAAATCTGTGGCGATCGCGTCTATAGCAAGCTGAAGTTTGAGGCTGGCGTGCATCGGGTGCAGCGCGTCCCGGTGACGGAAGCGGGTGGGCGAGTTCATACCTCAACGGCCACTGTGGCGATCATGCCGGAAGTGGACGATGTTGAAGTTGAGATTGATCCTAAAGAGATCGAACTAACCACAGCTCGTTCCGGCGGTGCCGGCGGTCAGAACGTGAACAAAGTTGAAACGGCAGTTGACCTGTTCCACAAACCCACCGGGATTCGTATTTTTTGCACCGAAGAGCGATCGCAGTTGCAAAACCGAGAGCGCGCCATGCAAATTCTGCGGGCTAAGCTCTACGAATTAAAGCTACGGGAGCAGCAAGAGGCCGTCACATCAATGCGGCGATCGCAGGTGGGCACAGGGGCTCGTTCTGAGAAAATTCGCACCTATAACTACAAAGATAATCGAGCCACCGATCATCGATTGGGTCAGAACTATGGGCTGATGCCAATTTTAGAAGGCGAGTTAGAAACGGTGATTCAATCCTGTATCTCCAAAGATCAGCAGGAGCGTCTCCAAGAAATGGCCGTCTCCACCGCCTCAGCATCGGTCTAAAGCCATGGCTCGATTTCTTCATATCGCGGATGTTCATCTTGGGTTTGATCGCTACGATAGCCCAGAGCGAACCCGCGATTTTTTTTATGCCTTTAACGACCTCGTCGAGCGCTATGCCATTGAGGATGCGGTTGATTTCGTCATTATTGTGGGCGATTTGTTTGAGCATCGCACAATTCAGCCGGCCGTCTTGAATCACGCCCAGATTGTTCTGCGATCGCTCCAAGCTGCCAATATTCCAGTAATTGCCATTGAGGGAAATCACGACAATCGTCCCTACGGAGCTGCAACCAGTTGGCTCCGCTACCTCTCCGACTGGGGATTGTTAACCCTGCTTGAGCCAGGAGCCCAGGATGCGGGTGAGCCCTTTTATGAACCCTGGGATGGCCAGCGTGGTGGGTATATTGATCTGGACTGTGGGGTGCGGATCATCGGCTCCCAATGGTATGGAGCTTCGGCTCCCATGGCTATTCAGCAAATTGCCACCGCCATCGAACAGCTCCCACCGGGGCCAGCCCATCAGATCCTCCTTTTCCACCATGGGCTAGAAGGACAAATTGCTCGCTACCAAGGTGCCTTGCGCTATGGCGATCTGCTACCGCTCAAGACCGCTGGCGTCGATTATCTAGCCCTAGGTCACATCCACAAGAGCTACATTGTCGAAGATTGGGTGTTTAACCCAGGCTCGGTGGAGGCCAACAGCGTCGAAGAAGTTCGCTATGAGCGCGGGGGCTTTCAAGTCACTATCGATCCTAGCGGCATTCAAGCCAAGCTCTGTCAAGACTATCAGCAACGCCCTATTGTGCGGCTGAGTATCAAAACTCAGGGGCAGGAGTTGATGGAAGACCTCGTGCAGCTTGCCTTACAAGAAACTCAAGCGGCGATCGCTCGTGGAGCTATTTGTCCAGAAGAACGGCCCATTGTGGAGTTGCAAATTCGCGGCACCGTCGGGTTCAACCGTCTTGATCTCGACCTCCGAGATCTGCAACAGCAACTACAAACCCTCACCCATGCGCTAATTTTTCTCCTCAAGTTCAACGTCGATACCCTAGCCTACGGATCCCCTTCCAGCCCCGACAGCGATCGCCATCAGATTGAACGCGATATCTATTTAGACCTGCTGTCGGCCAGCAGTGCCTATCGATCCCAAGCCCAGCCTTTATCGGAAGCATTACTTGATCTGAAACAGTTACAGCTCAGTGGTGCAGAGGAAGAAGAGCTTTATCATTTCTTAGCTGGCTTTTGTTGCGACGAAGCTTAATCTAGCGGCTCTTCATAAAAGGCAGGTCGGCGGCGGGATGGCGTTGTCCAGAGTAGACGCACAGCAATGGTTCCCACCATCCCCGTTGCTACACTCAAGGCCAACACTAGACCTAACGGTAGAGATACGGACTGTAGGGTGAGGAACTTAAGGACAACAATCTCAGCATTTTGGATGGCGATTAACGGTAGGACAACCGACCAAAATGCCGCTATCAAAATTGCCGCGATGGCGTTGGCAGAAAGGGACATGGCAAACCAGGCTATGGAATAGAAGGCGATCGCACCAGGGGCCAACCTAATCGGGTGGGTTGCTCATACAAACGCTTCAAGGTGTTGACATCCCGCACCGAGATCGGGGGAGGATTGCGCACCTGGGAATAGTACAAAGCATCGGTTTCCAGTGGACTATGGCCCCACAAACCCAGGGCGTGACCGAGTTCATGGCGGGTAGCACCGGCAATATGCTGATCCGACTGACCAGGACGAATAATTAACGTCATCTGGTGGCGCAGGCGGGAGGTGGCATCATCAGGAGAATCTACAAAAATGCGATATCGCGTTTCCGCAGACCGGGCCCGAGGCGACTGATTAGCTTCCCACTGAATCGAAGGCGTATCTCGCCAAATCGCGATATTAGCATCCTCTAGCTGGGTCGTCAGCGCTAGGGGAAAGTAGATACTCCAGGCATGAACCGCTCCTTGCACCAACTGAGACCAAACTTGAGAGCGATCGTTGAGGTCAGTAGGCGGTTCAACATAGACCTGAACAGGGCGATCGGGCCAAACCAGATAGCCAATCCCCTCAATGGGCGTGATCTCGTCAAAGTAGTCATCCTGGCTGTCAGGATTCCAGGCTACCAAGGCGTCTGGCAAGGGGTAGGCCGAGAGGGGCGGCAACGATGGGGCATCTTGAGCGATCGCTTTCCCCAAGCCCAAAACCGCGATTAACCCTAGTAGCCCTAGCCAGACTAGAGCCCATCGACGCATTCGCGTGAGCCATCCCCGTCGATTATCCATAGATAGCCCTAGCCCATGATGCCCAAGCCTTGGTTAAGCTGCAGGCGTTAGCCAGCCCGCACTGAGAATGACCGTTAAGCCCATGAAGACAACGGTCAGCGTCCAGGTTAAGCGATTGAGCGTGGTTTCAGCACTCTTGGTGCTGGTAAAAAGCTGGGCCTGTCCACCCAAACCCCCCAGACCATCCCCCTTAGGGCTATGGAGCAGCACGAGGATAATCAGCCCGAGGGCAGAGCCTGCCCAAATAATCTGCAAAATATTGGTTAATGCCATAACACCATGTTGTCAACAGAACCTTACGGCGGAAATCGCCCTCACCTAGGAGCGATCGCATATCCAAAGTAGCGATCCCCCAACTTAAAGAGGGCCTGATCCCGCACATATTCTAACTATTCTACCGATGTTTACCGGACTATAGACGTGGATGGCAGGGGCGATCGCCTCCGCTACCCATCGGCAATCATCGTTGAACCGATGTTGGATCGATTCTCAACCAGACTCAACCGATCTTAAATCGACAGACGCACCGGCGTTCGGTTCGGGCGCACATCCATAGCAGCAGAATCAATCATTGACTTGCCCGTCATTTCCTCCGGCTGAGGCAGCCCCAGCAATTGCAGGATGGTTGGGGCAACATCTGCCAAGCGTCCGTCCGAGCGCAGCACCACATCAGCGCCGTGCCCCGGCACCTTGCGCCGCTCACCTTCCACCAAAATAAACGGCACCGGATTGGTCGTGTGGGCGGTCCAGGGATTTTTATGCTCATCCCACATGTACTCAGCATTGCCGTGGTCAGCAATGATGATGGTGGTACCGCCCACCTTGCCCACACGATCGAGCAACTCCCCGAGGCAGTGATCGACCGTCTCAATGGCCTGCACCGCAGCGTCGATATTGCCCGTGTGGCCTACCATGTCAGGATTGGCATAGTTAATGACGACCAAGGAATAGATTTGTTTCGCCAGCGCCGCCGCCACCACATCCGTGACAGCCTGGGCCGACATAGCCGGAGCGCGATCGTAGGTCGCCACCATGGGGCTCTGCACCAACTCCCGATCTTCTCCCTCCAGCGGATCTTCAATACCGCCGTTGAAGAAATAGGTGACGTGGGCATACTTCTCTGTTTCGGCAGTACGAAACTGGCGCAGCCCGTGATTGGCTACCACTTCACCCAAGATGTTGTTGAGGTTTTGGGGCTCGAAGGCCACCTGCACATCAAAGTGGGCGTCATATTGCGTGAAGGTGCCAAAGGCCAAGGGCGTAATCAGCGTCCGTTCAAAACCTTGGAAGGCTGGATCCACAAAGACCTGGGTGAGCTGCCTAGCCCGGTCAGGACGGAAGTTAAAGAAAATTACGCCATCACCGGGCTCAATGGATCCAGGAGCAATGCGCACCGGATCGATAAATTCATCGGTGATCCCATTGTCGTAGGAGGCTTGCAGCACCTCCGTGGCAGATTGCTCTACCGAGGGGCTGTCGTGGGTCATGACATCATAGGCGCGCTTCACCCGATCCCAGCGGCGATCGCGATCCATGGCATAGTAACGACCGCTAATGGTGACAATGCGTCCAAGCCCGATAGCTTGAACCCTTTGTTGCATACGTTGGATCATCGCCAACCCATCGGTAGGCATCGTGTCACGTCCATCCATAATGGCGTGGATGCAAACATCGGTCAGGTTTTGATCCTTAGCCAGTTCTAGCAACCCATAGAGGTGTTCGGTGTGGGAATGCACACCGCCCTCCGAGCACAAGCCCATCACATGCAGCTTGCCTCCCGACTGCTGCACCTGTTGGCATACACGAACTAAGGCGGCGTTACTGAGAAAGGTGCCATCTTCAATGGAGTCTGTAATTCTCACCAGCTCTTGAGGAACCACCCGACCTGCACCGATATTCAGGTGACCGACTTCAGAGTTCCCCATTTGCCCCCCCGGCAGTCCAACGTCTTTGCCTGAGGTGCGAATTAGGGTGCTGGGATATGTTGCCCAGAGTGCATCCATGACAGGGGTACGGGCAGCGGCGATCGCATTGCCATCGGCCTCTTCACGATACCCCCAACCATCTAAGATGACTAGAACCACTGGAGAGATCGGCTCTTGTACCATGTGGATCGTCCCTATCTACTAGTGCTAAATGTTTTAAGTCTTGCTGTGCGATCGTGAAATTGCGCAGCAACCGTACCATCGAGAATGTATCCCTAATTGGGGATGTGACGCAAGACGTTTCAGGGTGGATCTAGCGCGGATCGAGCCATGATGCTCTAAGCATATAGCGAAACGTATCCTTTGAAACAGTCTAAAATCAAGCCTCTATCAGCTCATTGCGCCCAGCTCCCCGTAGGTCAACCATGGCTTGCCTGCCCCAGAAGGAGAGCAATTCTGGGTAAATATACTAGAGTTGCAGGCATGATCCGGTGGGGATCGCAACTTAGGAGCGTTTTGACTGCTGTTTTTGCTTTTGCTTGTCGCGCTTCGCTTCTGCCTTGGCTACCTTCTCGGCGGCGATCGCTTCCAGTCTAGCTTTCTCTTTTTCCTCGGCTAGGCGATCTAGATAGTAGTGGTAGTCACCCCGATACAGCCGCAGTTCGCCGTCGCGGATTTCCACAATTTTGGTGGCCACCTTGGAGATGAAATACCGGTCATGGGAGACCAACACCAGCGTGCCATCGTACTGACACAGGGCCTCTTCCAGCATCTCCTTGGCGGGAATATCCAAGTGGTTGGTGGGCTCATCGAGAATCAATAAATTAGCCGAGCGCAGCAGCATTTTTGCCAGAGCCAGTCGAGCCTTTTCGCCACCGCTCAAGGATTCAACCGACTTAAAGACCGTGTCTTTGCTGAACAAAAACGTCCCCAACAGCGTCCGCACTTCTTCATTCGTCCAGTCCGGCACTTCATCGTGGATGGTGTCGAGCACGGTTTTAGATAGATCTAACGCTTCCGCTTGGTTTTGCTCAAAATAGCTGGGGATCACCTGGTGTTCGCCGATGGCAACCGTTCCCTCATCCGGCTTAATCATGCCCATGATCAAACGCAGCAGGGTGGACTTACCGCAGCCGTTGGGCCCTAGAAAAGCAATGCGATCGCCCCTCTCAATCAACAAATTGGCCCCGAGGAACAAAATGTCTTCATTGTGGGCATAGACCAAATCTTCGATACGCACCACTTCCCGACCACTGCGCGGCGCGGGGGGAAACTGAAACCGCAGCGATCGCAAATGTCCTGTCGGAGCCTCAATGCGCTCCACCTTGTCTAGTTGCTTTTCCCGGCTCTTGGCCTGGGTGCTGCGGGTAGCGCTAGCCCGAAAGCGATCGACAAAGGCCTGCTGCTTCTCCAGTTCCTTTTGCTGCCGTTCGTAGGCGCTGAGCTGAGCTAGTTGAGCTTCTTCTTTCTGAGCCAAATAGGCGCTGTAGTTGCCTAGATAGGTGGTAGACACACCCCGCTCAGTCTCCACAATTTGGGTGCAGAGGCGATCGAGAAACTCCCGGTCATGGGACACGATCACGATCGGCGTATTCAGGGCCTTCAGGTAAATTTCCAGCCACTCAATGGTTTCCAAATCCAAATGGTTGGTCGGTTCATCCAGCAGCAACAGATCTGGACTTTGCAGCAGAATTTTTCCCAAACTCATGCGCATCTGCCAGCCACCGCTGAAAGCACTGACGAGGCGATCGCCATCTTCAGCACCAAACCCCATCTCCGGCAAAATCTTTTCAATGCGGGCTTCTAGACCGTAACCATCCAGGGACTCAAAGCGACGCTGCAGCCGATCCATCTCATGAATCAAATCATCCAGTTGCTGGGGATCCGCCGACTGCATCTGATGCTGCACATCGGTCAGCTTGAGCTGCACCCGATTGGCCTCATCAAACACCGTCCAAAACTCTTCCCGCACCGTACGGCTGGGATCAACCTCAAATTCTTGGGTGAGGTGAGCAATATGCAGATTATTGGGACGAATCACCTCCCCAGCCGTAGGCGTTTCCTCTCCCGAAATAATCCGCAACTGGGTGGACTTGCCAGCTCCATTGACCCCTACCAAGCCAATGCGATCGCCCGTTTTCACCTCCCAGTTCACATCTTTGAGAACTTCACCAGTTGGATAAATTTTGCAGATATGTTCTAGACGCAGCATAGTGTTTCTCTGGTTTTCCGGAGGATGGGTATAGCGAGCGGGCAGATCGGCAGACGCAATGACCGGGATATGGCAAGCAAGGGTCAGCCTCGCTAAAGTGTGACGATCCGTTTACAATCCATTCTATGCTATGGCGATCGCTCTATGGATGAGACTGCCATGCTCTGGATCACCCCTGAGGGCAAAATATCCGTGTTTCCAACTAGATTTCTAGCTAGAGGGTTCGCAAATCAACAGGTTTTTCCCTCTGTCCAACAACGCAGTAGACCATTCTCAGCCTTCTATGAGACGCTAGACCTAAGGAACCTGGAATAATACAAATCAGACTTAGTACGTTAAGGGATCGTGGACTAGCGTTTTAATTGAGATATCCATTTGAGATACCCATTAATCCTGCCTCGGGCAAGCACCTCCGGTAGGCACCACAATCTGAAGGTTGAAAGCTGGTTGACTGACTCATCTTTTGACGTAGGCTGGGTTTCCCGTTGCTCAATCCAATGCTTAGATTCCCTTGGCTGACGCTAAACCAACCGACAAAAGAATCAGGGTCGCAGGAGTTTTGCCCGTCAATCAGGGTTGCAGGACTTAGGGTCATCTGTCATCTACTGTCATCCCCTACTGTCATCCCCTAGTAACATTGCGATGTCGTGGCGGGCTGTGAACAACAGCCAAGGCCGAGACTGATTAGAATCCATATGTTTCGCGATCAGAGGAGAGCATGGTGTCTACCAGCGATGTCAGCGACTATGACCAAGTCATGCGAACTCAGGCAGAGTCGGAGTTACGCCGGCAGGTGTCCAATTTACTGGCCCTGATTGAAAACACGCAGGATGCCGTGTGGTCGATTGACCCGCACTATAGTATTACCACCCTCAACTTAGTCTTTCAGCAGCAGTTTGTGGCGGCCTATGGTCGTGATATTCAGGTTGGCATGAACCATCTGGACTGTCTACCGCCGTCAGAGCGCGATCGCTGGCAGACTTACTATGATCAGGCCCTCAAGGGCGATCGCTTTACGGCCGAGTTCCACAGCGACGTGACCGGAATTCCTGCCCACAGTGAAGTTGCATTCAACCCAATTCTAACCCCCAGTTGTCGGGTGGAGGGGGTGGCGGTCTTTAGCCGTAACATTAGCGATCGCAAACGCGCTGACCAAGCGCTGCTGGATGCTAAAGATCAACTCCAGGCCGTTTTAGATGCCGTCCCAGGCTGTGTGTCATGGTTTAGCTCCGACCTCACCTACCTGGGCATCAATCGCTACCTAGCCGCCACCTTTCAGCTCAATGCCGACTCGTTTATTGGCGAGAAGCTGGGGTTTATGGCCTCCAGCCCTGGCTTTGCCGAGTTTGTGAAACGCTTCTTTCAAAGTTCTTTGCAAGAGAGCAATGTAGAAATTGTCGCCACGGTCAATCATCAACCCCGCCACTATTTGATCGTGGCCCAGAAGTATCAGCAGGGGGAAGCGGCTGTCTTTGTGGGGTTAGATATTACCGAGCGTAAGCGGGTGGAAGAGGCGCTGCTGGAAAGCCAGGAACGCTATGCCCTAGCCGTGCGCGGAGCGAATGACGGTCTGTGGGACTGGAACCTAAAAACCTCTAGCATTTATTTTTCACCACGCTGGAAAACCATGCTGGGCTATCAAGAACCCGATATCGGCAATAGGCCCGACGAATGGTTCAGCCGCGTGCATCCCGAGGAAGTGGATTGGCTGAAGGCCCAGCTTGCTGCCCATTTAGAAGGGCGATCGCCCAGCTTTGAAGTCGAACACCGGATGCGCCACCGCGATGGCTCCTATCGCTGGATGCTCAGTCGGGGGCTGGCCGTGCGGGATGGGCAACAGGTGGCCTATCGCATGGCCGGATCGCAAACCGACATCACCGAACGCAAACGGGCGGAGGAGCAGCTTTTGCACGATGCCCTCCACGATAGTCTGACGGGGTTGTTTAACCGCGCCCTGTTTATGGATCGGCTTAGCCATGCCATTGAGCAGACCAAGCGGCAGG
Source organism: Leptolyngbya sp. CCY15150 (assembly GCF_016888135.1). NCBI lineage: Bacteria > Bacillati > Cyanobacteriota > Cyanophyceae > Leptolyngbyales > Leptolyngbyaceae > Leptolyngbya > Leptolyngbya sp. CCY15150. Next base: position 34,623 of record NZ_JACSWB010000164.1, on the reverse strand, counting down.
GACATTACCTCTTTGCCGTGCTGTTCCTAGATTTAGACAGCTTTAAGGTGGTCAACGATAGCCTCGGGCACATCATTGGGGATGAGTTGCTGGTGGCGATCGCCCGTCGCTTAGAAAGTTGTCTCCGCCCTGGCGATACCCTGGCCCGCCTCGGGGGCGATGAATTCACTATCCTGCTGGAAAACATTCAAGATCTCAGTGCCGCTACTCGGGTCGCCGATACCATCCACCAACAGCTTCAACAGCCCTTCACCCTGGGCGGACAGGATGTCTTTACCACCGTCAGTATTGGCATTGCCCTCAGTGATACGGGGTGCGATCGCCCCGATGAACTCCTCCGCAACGCCGATACGGCCATGTATCGCGCCAAGTCGTTGGGACGGGCTCGTCACGAAATTTTCAACGTAGAAATGTACGATCGCGTCGTTGCCCGCCTCAAACTAGAAACCGATCTGCGGCTGACCATCGCAGCCGGACAAACTACCCCCACCCTGTTGAGCTATCCCAGCAAAACCCCAGACGACGGCCAAGATTTCCAGATGCGCTACCAGCCGATCGTCTCGCTATCCACAGGGTACATCATGGGCTTTGAGGCCCTAGTGCGCTGGCAGCATCCTAAGCGAGGTCTGGTTTCACCAGCAGAATTCATTCCGGTGGCGGAGGAAACGGGGCTGATTACCCAAATTGGTCACTGGACGCTGCGGGAAGCCTGCCGACAGTTGAAAATCTGGCAAGATCAGTTCCCCCAGGTGCATCCTCTGGCCATGAGCGTCAATCTATCCAGTCGGCAGTTTTCCTCCAATGACCTGCTGGGGCAAGTCAAGCAAGCGATCGCTGACTTCCAACTGACACCCCACACCCTCAAGCTAGAGATTACCGAAAGCGCTGTCATGGAAGATGCCCAAGTGGCCACCGCCATTTTGCGGCAGCTCAAGGATCTGCATACCCAACTGTTGATTGACGACTTCGGCACCGGCTACTCGTCCCTCAGCTACCTGCATCAATTTCCCATCGACACCGTCAAAATCGACCAGTCCTTTGTGCGCTGCATTGGCACTGAGAATGATGGAGAAGCGATCGTCCGCGCCATTGTCGGTCTAGCCCATAATCTAGGCATGACGGTGATTGCAGAGGGTATTGAAGACGCGCGGCAAATGGACTGCCTATGTCACTTCCAGGCAGAGTATGGCCAGGGCTACTTCTTTGCCAAACCGCTCACCGCCGAGGACGCCACCGCCATTTTGGCCGCCAATCCCTGCTGGAAACCACGCCATTTTGTCCCCGCCCCTATACCTACCCCAGACACAAGCCAGCCATCCCACCCCATGATTTCGTACCCCATTGCCGACACCGATGCTAGCTAGGGGCTGCTCCCATGCCTGTAACCGGTTAGCCTTGCCGAATATTTGCTTCCAACCGAGGGCGATCGCCTCCGTAGATTCGAGATTTCACAGGCCAACCAGCAAACGTCACCCGACGACAAACCGGTCTGTTATGATGCGATGGGCTCAAAAGGGAATCTCTACAGTCGATCACCTCATCCACCCGTCTTTATCATTAGCGAGGATCTTACGCGTGAACTTGCCGACCACCATTGCCGGACTCTCCACGGAGCATATTCTAGAGGTTACCCGCTCCATCGGCTGGGGCGCAGCGGAGATTTTACAGACCTACTATCGCGGAGAAACACCAGTCGGCGCACAGGCAGGGCTAAATGTGCAGGAAGGCAAGGATGGCCCCGTGACCTCCGCCGATCTGGCCGCCAATCACTACATCCTCGATCGCTTAACCACCGCCTTTGGGCAAGACACCTTTGGCTACTTGAGTGAAGAAACCTACAAAGCGCAGAAATGCCAAGCACCCTTCCCCGAAGACTGGCTATGGATTATTGATCCCCTAGATGGCACCCGCGATTTTATCGATCGCACTGGCGAATATGCGCTCCATATCGCGTTGACCTACCAAGGTCGTCCCATGCTGACGGTGGTCGTCTGTCCTGAACTGGGCAAGCTGTACTACGCCACCAAGGGCGGCGGAGCCTTTGTGGAAACAACCGAGGGCACCACCACACCCCTGCAGGTATCCCGACGCGATCGCCCCGAGGACTTAGTCGTAGTCATGAGCCGCACCCACCGCGATGACCGCTTTAACCAACTGCTGAAGCAGCTTCCTTGCCAACATCAAATTGCCGTGGGCAGCGTAGGTGGCAAGATTGCAGCGGTGGTGGAGCAACGGGCCGATGTCTATATTTCGCTCTCGGGCAAATCGGCTCCCAAGGATTGGGATATGGCGGCACCGGAGCTGATTTTGACGGAAGCTGGCGGGCAGTTCACCTACGCCGATGAAACGCCCTTGCAGTACAACCGGGGAGACGTGAGCCAGTGGGGATGTCTGATTGCCAGCAATGGTCAGCATCATACCGACCTTTGCACCACCGCCCGCACTCTTTTAGCCGCCATTGATGCCCGATAGCTAGGCTCTGGTTTAAAACCTGCTAAACCCCTTGATCTTTCGTACAAGAGAATCAGGGTTTGGATGAGTTTTAAACTACGCCCTAGTACTCTAAGGCGGACGTAACCCGCCTAGTTGCTCAGGCGGAAAACCTTATGTGTCCTGGAAGTCCTTTTCATTTTTCTGTCTTCGTTCTTCTATCTTGCAGTACTAGCCTGAAGCAATAAGGAGATGGATCGCCCTCTGGCAGTCGGCTTGGATCTGATCCTTCAGAGCATCCAGGGAGTCGAATTTCTGTTCGGGGCGCAGAAAGTGGCTAAGAAAAACAGACAGTCGGCGATGGTACAGATCGCCTGACCAATTCAGCAGATGCACCTCTAGGGTTTGCTGCAGGCCATTCACCGTAGGGCGATGTCCCAGGTTCATCACGCCGGGGTGCAGGGTGCCGTCGAGATCAACCCACACCGCATAGACGCCCTGGCGGGGCAGTAATTTTTGGGGTGGCGTCTCTAGATTTGCCGTCGGAAAGCCGAGGGTACGCCCCAACTGCTGCCCCTGCACCACCGTGCCGGTGAGGGCATAGGGTCGCCCCAGCAGATGGTTCGCCCTGGCCACCGTGCCCTGACTGAGAGCGTTGCGAATTGCAGAACTGCTGATGCGATCGCCCCCATCAGCATAGAGCGGCACCACCGTCACCTGAACGCCAAAAGTCGCCGCGATCGCCCTCAAATCTGCCGTTGTTCCCGAGCGATCGCGGCCAAAGCAAAAGTCTTCACCGACGCTAATATGACGAGCATCAAGACCATCGACCAATATACGCTGCACAAACTCCTGAGGGGTCAACTGCGCTAAGCCTTGGTCAAAGGGCAGCAAAACCAATTGTTCAATTCCCAGCTTGGCCAACTCCCGCACCTTCTCATCTAGGGGCGTTAGCAACGGACGACGTTCTCCGGCAAAAAATTCCCGAGGATGGGGGAAAAAAGTCACCACGGTTCGCAACGGGCGATCGCCTTGGGGATTAGGATCAGGAGAGCGATCGGATCCCTGACAGTTCTCAAGTTGAGAAGGTTGCTGGCCCGACGTAGCTACCGAACCTGAATCTAGCTGATTAACGGGAGATCCCTGCAAAATTGGCGCAAGAACCCTTTGATGTCCACGATGGACACCATCAAAATTTCCAAGAGCGGCAACCGTTGGGGTGCGCGCTGTAGTGAGTGACGAAGTGATCCACACGCTTTACATTCTGACACATAGCGTGAAACCCTTGGTGCAAACCTGATAACCGCCCGATACCTAAAAGCTAGATTCCCAAGCCAGTCTACCTCTTTCCTCGGAACCACGAAGCGCTATACTAGCGAAACTTTCCATGGCACTCTATTTCATTACCTGTCGTCATGGAAACCCAACCCCCAACTCTCATCCGCAATCCTGACGCAGTTGGTTTACTTGAATGCTGATTTCGATCGTCATGAGTCCCATTTTTCAGACCATCTTGGTCATTGTGCTAGCGCTGATCAGCTTCGTGGCCGAATGGGTACCCGTTGACCTGACGGCCTTGATGGTCGCAGTACTGCTAATGCTCCTAGGTCTGGTGACCCCAGAAGAGGGCGTCTCAGGATTTGGCAACTCAGCCACCATCACCGTCATGGCCATGTTTATCCTCAGTGCTGGCATTGCTCGCACAGGGGTGATCCAAGTCGTGCGGAGTTGGCTGATTGACTGGGGCGGTCAACGCATTTCCCAACAAATCTTCGTCATGGGCATGATTGTGGGGCCGATTACAGCCTTCATCAATAACACCGCCGTCGTCGCCGTGTTCCTGCCGATTGTGGAAGACTGGTGCAAGGTTCAAGGGCGATCGCCCTCCAAGCTGCTGATTCCCCTTTCCTACGCCACGGTTATGGGAGGCATGCTCACTCTCATTGGCACCTCCACCAACGTCCTGGCCAGCGGTATATCGGCTCAACTGGGCTACGGCGAGTTTTCTCTCTTTCAGTTCAGCATCCTGGGGATCATTGTCTTCAGCATTGGTATGGCATACCTATCCCTTGTAGCTCCAAACCTCCTGCCTGCCCGCAAGCCACCCCGTGGTGAATTCCTCGGACGCGATTATGAGCTCAATGATTACGTCAGTGAAGTGGTCGTCTCTGCCCGATCTAGCTTGATTGGCCAAACCCTTCGTGCTAGCCAACTGCAGCGCAAAGTTGATATTGATGTTCTAGAAATCATTCGCGAAAATACCCACTTTCCCCAACCCCTTGCAGACAAAGTGCTCGCTGCAGGGGATATTTTAATCGTGCGGGGCAGTCGAGAAGATTTACTAGGTATCCGGGAAGAGCGGGGGCTCGATATCTTGCCCGAAGTGCAGTTTGGCGGCGAGAGCTTAGCCTCTGAAATTAGCTCTGGGGAAGAACAGGTTGCGGAAGTCTTGATCCTCTCCAATTCTCGACTTAGCGGCGCAACCCTCAAGGAAATCCGGTTTCGCCAACGCTACAACACCACCGTACTCGCCATTCGTCGTGGAGAAGACGTGTTGCGCAAGCGGCTAGGACGAGTGCCCCTGCGCTTCGGCGATGTGCTGTTGGTGCAAGGGCCACGGGATAGTATCCTCGGTCTACAGACCACGCGGGAGCTGCTGGTGCTAGAGCAGCGAGATATTGAAAACCTGCGAGCCGACAAAGCCTGGATATCAGTGGCCATTGTTTTGTCGGTCATCGTGCTGTCGGCTTTCAATATTGCACCGATTATGGTCACCGCCTTAGCCGGCGTGATTGCCATGGTGCTCACAGGCTGCCTCAAGCCTGGCGAACTTTATGGTGCCGTCCGTTGGGACATTATCTTTCTGTTGGCGGGCTTGATCCCCTTGGGCATCGCCATGCAAAAGTCAGGCACCACAGAATGGATCGCCCAAGGACTCCTGGCCCTCGGAGGCAATTTACCTGGATACTGGATTCTTTTCCTTTTCTATGTGGCCACATCACTGCTAACGGAAATCCTGTCTAATAATGCCTCCGTGGTGCTCATGCTGCCGATCGCCGTTGAGGTAGCTCGCGCCCTGAGCCTCAATCCCTTCGCCTTCATGTTTGCCGTCACCTTTGCCGCGTCCAATAGCTACATGACCCCCATCGGCTATCAAACTAACACCATGGTCTATGGGCCAGGGGGCTATCGCTTCTTAGACTTTACCCGCGTAGGAGCACCCCTGAGTCTCATTTTCTCCATTGTGACGCCGCTGCTGATTGTGCTGATCTATGGACTCTAGGGGAAAATCTCTGGGGGATCAATGCCTCTGATCCCTAGCCGTTCTAGGCTGCTCACGGTAGCATTTGAGTACAGCCATCTTTCTACCGCTAGCCTGCCCCCAGACGACGACCGGTAGCACGGCTCCCCTGCGATTCCCATACTGTGTTAGGACGCGATCCCCATGACCATCCGGATGCCCAAGCCCCCCAGTTCCACCAGCATCAACTGGTCAGCGATCGCTCAGGATTTTACCGCCGTGGTGGGCAAAAGTCGGGTGATCCTGCGCCAGGAAGAACTCTTGGTGTATGAATGCGATGGGCTCACCAGCTATCGTCAGCGTCCTGCGGTCGTCGTCCTGCCTCGCACCACGGAGGAAGTGGCCGCCTTGGTCAAGCTTTGCGATCGCCATTCGGTGCCCTTCATTGCCCGAGGATCGGGTACGGGGCTATCGGGGGGTGCTCTGCCGGTGGAAAACAGCGTGCTGATTGTCACCACCTTAATGAAACGCATCCTCAAGGTGGACTACGAGAATCAATGCGTCACCGTCCAGCCAGGGGTAATCAACACCTGGGTCACCCAGAGCGTGAGCGGAGCCGGTTTCTACTATGCCCCCGATCCCTCTAGCCAAAGCGTCTGCTCCATCGGCGGGAACGTGGCTGAAAATTCTGGCGGGGTGCATTGCCTCAAGTATGGCGTCACCACCAATCACGTCCTAGGACTCAGGCTGGTGCTGCCCGATGGATCGGTGAAAGACCTAGGGGGCGCTGTACCGGAGATGCCTGGCTATGACCTCACCGGCGTTGTCGTCGGCTCGGAAGGCACCCTGGGGATCGCCACAGAAATCACCCTCAAAATTCTCAAGGTGCCCGAATCCATCCAAGTCCTCCTAGCGGACTTCATGAGTGTGGAAGCGGCTGGCGCTGCCGTGTCGGACATCATCAGCGCCGGGATCATTCCAGCCGGCATGGAAATGATGGACAACTTTAGCATCAATGCCGTGGAAGACGTGGTGGCCACCGCCTGCTATCCCCGAGATGCGATCGCCATTTTGCTGATTGAACTGGACGGACTGGCCGTAGACGTCTCCGCCAACAGCGATCGGGTTGCCGAGATTTGTCGGCGCAACGGAGCCCGCAACGTAGTCACCGCCACCGAGGCACAAGAACGGCTGCGGCTTTGGAAGGGGCGGAAGGCGGCCTTTGCGGCCATGGGCAAACTCAGCCCAGACTACTACGTCCAAGACGGCGTCATTCCTAGAACCAAGCTACCGGAAGTGCTTCAGGCGATTGAAGCCCTTGGCGAGAAACATGGCTATCGCGTAGCCAACGTGTTTCATGCCGGAGACGGCAACTTGCATCCCCTGATTTTGTACAACAACTCCATACCGGGGCAGCTAGAAGCGGTAGAAGCCCTGGGAGGCGATATTTTGAAGCTTTGTGTCCAAGTGGGGGGAAGTATTTCCGGCGAACATGGCATTGGCTCAGACAAACGCTGCTATATGCCGGAGATGTTTTCTGACTCGGATCTTGAAACCATGCAATACGTGCGGCAGGCGCTGAATCCAAGGGGGTTAGCGAATCCTGAGAAGCTTTTTCCAACACCCCGAACCTGCGGTGAAGCAGCTCGAAACGCTGTACCTGAATCGTGGCCAGACAATGTAGAGCGTTTTTAGGGAGCGATCGCTGCTCACCAGACATCTTTTCACCAGACATCTCTCACCTTAGCTGCAACGTTAGGTGATTTAAGGATTACGTTAGGCGAAAGCTACCGACTCACTGCCAGTCCCCATCATAGATGCCATCACACATCGGTCATGGGGTCAGGCTAGCCTATGACGCATTCGTGATAGCAAACTGCTCAGACGGTTGAATGTGATATTTAATCAAATTCGCTAAGTCCTGCAATTGACTAATGGCCTCAGCTCCCTCTAGCTTCATCAGTTCGCGATCATCGCGCATTTCCGTCCAAGTGATGCCGTAGTCGGACACCAAAAACCGAATCAAGTGATTATCACCTAAGCTCACCATAAATGATGCGCTATTCATCTGCCCGCCACAGGTGTAGCAAGACGCTAAGTAGCCGCGACGCTCCAGCACAATCGCCATGGCCTGGAGATTCATCACGAGATCTTTTACAAATTGTCGATGTTGCTCTGCAAGACGTGTAAACATGAGTTGCCTCCAGTCACCTCACACAATTTAAACACTTTAATCTTTTTTTAAGAATTCCACACCCCACTGATTAGGATTTTCGAACCTAGCGTAGCTTTGACTACAGAAAAACTAATCAACAGTCGTTTCTAGTTTGCTGTTTAGTAACAGCAGCATGACCTACGCTAGCGAAGTTGTCCAACGGGTACCGTATCAAGCAAGACAAGTTGGATCGATGGGCAAGCTTGTCGAAGCATTCAACGGCGCAGCTAGGGAAGCTGACGACTCGTTACCTATGGGATTCAGTCAACCTGACGGAACTTCCGTGAAGTTTGCGCGAATCGTAACCAATTGGAGTTAGAAACTCATAAATTTGATGCGATTGGAAACGATTCAGCCGGTCTAACGCGTAACCAGACTGTTCACATCCATATAGCGTAGCGCGTGGAAGAGAAACGTGGTTTTTTCTAAGCGAATATGTATGGTTTTGTGATGTTTCTGAGGTGCCCTCCCTGGATTTACGGAGGTCTGGTGGTCCCTAGCTAAGACGGTGAAACGGGGGCAGAAGCTTCAGCCTGGTTCTGAAGCTTCAGTTGGCGTTCGGCACGTAGTTTGGGCTGAAGGTATAGATTTTCTAGCAAAACGGTACCGCCAGCAATCCAAGGCGGCACAATTAAGGCTCCAATAATGCCCAGAACCTGCGCGCCCCCTAGCACGGCCAGAAGTTGGTAGAGAGGATGCACCCCTACGGAGGAGCCCACGAGGAGCGGATCCAGGACGTAGGTTTCAATATTTTGGATGATCACAAACAGCAGCAAGACCCAAAGGAACGTCCACCACCCCTGGGAAACGGCAACGAGTAGGGCGGGAATTGAGCCCAAAATCGGGCCCAAGAAGGGAATCAGGTTGGTAACACCTGCGATCGCTCCCAGACCCAAGGCATACTCCGATAGCCCCAGAAAACCAAGACTGGTGGTAATTGCCACGCCCAAAATAGCCGACACCAGCACTCGCCCCCGAATATAGCTGCCCATGCGCTGGGTCATGGGGGCAAACTGCGCAGCAAGGCGTTCATCCCAAGGCTGGGGCAACAGCCGCGCTAGGTTCCCCAACAGCGTGCGGCTATCGGACAAAATGTAGCCCGAGAGGAAGATCGCCAGGATCAGGCTAAAAATGCCCCCCACAAACCCGGTGGTAAGGCTAAATGAACGCAGAAGAATTTTTTGGGTGGAGGTAATGGCCCAGCGGGTCACCCCTTGCACATCAAAGAACTGATCAAAAAGCTGACTGACCAAATCTGGACGGGTTTCGTTTTGCTGCATCGCCCAGGTTTCAGCGATCGCCAACACGTCTTTGAGGTAAACCGGCAGTTTGCGAATCAGCCGTTCAATTTGCTCGAAGGCCGTGGGGCCAATAATCAAGCTGACGCCAATGATCCCCGAGATCAAGGTGAGGTAGACCAAGATCACCGTCACCCAACGCGGGATGCGCCACTGTTCTGCCCAATCCACAATCGGAGCGAAGGTGGCAGCTAAGACCACGGAGATCATCAGCAGTAGCAGCAAACTGCGCAGTTGCCACAGGAGCACCACCAGCACAATGCTCCCCAACACCACCAAAATATTTGAGAGAGACAACGTAAACCGTTGTTCAGGTACACCGTTCAATGGATCGGGCTCCTTATGCACAAACAAACTAGCCATAAACGCGGGAGACGGGATCACGCCGCCAGGACTAGCACAGAAACTTACGCCTAGGTTCGCCACCTAGACAACGCTAGATTAACTATCCCTGAGCGATCGCCTGGGTTGAGCCCGAATCGGCAACGCAGGGTGCCGCCGCGGCAGCGACCATGCTTTTGATCGACCTGCGGCTGCACCGAAGATGGACGGCCGTTGTAGGGTAGACAGTGCCCACCTGTAGGCTGAGCCCTAGTTTCGATACCATTTTTTGTCCCCAAGCATGACGAGTCGGCTGGATACCCCTTGGATCACCCCCTTGGATTAAGGGAAAGCTAAGGGATCAGATGTCCCCATCACCGTACTCAGCCCTAGATGGCATCTTGCCGCCGCTATCTTGATCCCGTTCAAATCCTGTCCCGTTAAAGAGTATAGACAAAATCATCGACGATCGCGCCAGGAACCCACATACCGCCTAGATCGCGATGTTCATAGCTACCCACTTCTGGCACAAAGTCCTGGGTTTGCGTCAACGCCACCAGGTTACTGCCAAAGCAGCGGTAGAAACTTTCGTCAAACCGTAGGTTTTCAATGGGGGCAATGATCTGACCAGCTTCGACCCAAAAACAAGCATAGCGAGTCATGCCGGTAATTCGTCCCGTGGGGCGATCGCTCCAGTTGAGATAGTGCAAATTGGAGACATACAGCCCGGTATCCAACGTGGACAGGACATGATCGGGGGATAGAGTACCTGGCTGGAGATCAGGCGATCGCAGCGTTTCCCCCTCATTGGCTCCGTTAGCAACCTTGCCATACTCCTTGGCCGTGCGAGCATTGACCAGGGTATTCACCAACTCTCCTTGCACAATCAGCGGCACGTGGGCAGGCGTCATGTCGCCCAGTTGGTTAAAGCGGGGTACCAAACCATGGCTAAAGTCTTCCGACAGGGTGAACAGGGGCGATAGGCGCTCCCCGGTTTGCAGCAATCGGAAGGCACTATCCCCCCGCTGCAGCGCGGCTTCACTGATCCCTCCCCAGGAAAACATGCTCAACAGTTCAGCGATCGCCGCCGGAGCAAAATAGGTGCGATAGCTGCCCGCTGGCACCGCCTTACTCGGCTGAGCTAAGCGGGTGAGCTGCTGCTTGGCTTGGTCGAGCCGGGCAGTATAGCGATTGGGCTGCCAATGACTACCGGCATAGGTACCCTTCACCGCCTGCCCCTCAGCGGTAAATAGAGAATAGTCGAGGGTGAAGGAATCGGTGGCAAACCAGTGATATTGCCCCACCGAATCGGCGTAGCCGCGCACCATGCGTCCACCCGCATATAGGCCCGCAAAATCTAGTCCCGCCACCTCCGCCAACACCAAATCCGGCACATCCCTGGGAGCCGGGATATTGCCCTGATAGAGTTCGCCGCTGGTGGCCGTGCCGCTGGGCAAGACCAAGTAGGGATCCACCGGCAGTTGGGGCAGGTCGCGCCGCAGGGTGTCGAGGGCAGCTTGGGCATGGTGCCAATCTTGATCCCAGATGCCCGTCAGCGGTAGGTCGTAGTAGCCGGTACGCTGATCGGCCATCAACGTCAGCCGCACCTGACAGTCGCTGACGGTACCAATTTGGCGAACCTTCGCGCGATTGAAGCGGACAAACTGGCTTTGTTCGCCCGTGAGTTCAAGACTCATGTGCTCATGGGCATGGAGGCGATCGCCCAGGGCCGTCACCAAGTGCCGGAAGGCAAGTTCAAGCTGGTCGGCTTTGGTGGACATCATGCTGCCCCTCCTCCAAAAACATCTACGTGCTCAAAGGCGCAGACCGGCGATCCATGGCCCACCCAAATCAACTGATTGGGCTCACCCTTGCCACAGAGAGGCGTGCCATAGTGTTGCCAGGTGGAGCGATCGCCCACAAGACGGAGACTATGCCAAAACTCGGGCGTTGTGGCGCGGTAGTTGGGATTACGCAGCGTGCGGGTGATCTGTCCCTGTTCGATCCGCTTGGCATATTCACAGCCAAACTGAAACTTATAGCGCTGATCGTCAATCGACCAAGAGCGATTGGTTTCCATATAAATACCATCGTCAATCTGGGCAATCAGCTCCGGCAAGGGCGTTGAACCCGGCTCTAGGTTGAGGTTGGCCATGCGATCAATGGGCGGACGGTTCCAAGAGGTGGCCCGAGCGCAGGCCACGCCTCCCACCCGCAGCCGCTCTTGGCTTTCCAAACTGCCCAAACCGCGCTCTAAGGTGCCAGCTCGGATCAGGTATTGCCGCTGGGCCGGGGCTCCGATGTCATCAAACTGGTAGCTGGCTAGCTCGCCATCAATGGTGGGATCAAACACCACATTCATCAACGGCGAACCATAGGACAACCGTCCGAAATCTTGGGGTTTCACAAAGCTACCGCCCGCATAGTTGCGCTCATCCCCCAAGATGCGATCCAGCTCTAGGGGATGCCCCACACTTTCATGCAACTGCAGCATCATTTGATCAGGAGCCAGAACGAGGGTCGTTTTGGCCGTCGGGCATTCCTCCGCCGTCAGCAGTTCCACCGCCTGCTCCCCAATGTTCTGCGATCGCGCCCAGAGATCATCCGTCAAAAAACATTCCCAGCCCCCTTGGTAGGAATGGGCTAGGTATCCGTGGTCACTGCGCTGCTGAATGATCGCGCCATCCTCCGCCGTGGCTGACAGATGCCCTTCCACTACCGACAGAGTTTGATGCACATCCGAACCGCTGCTGCTCACCAGCCAGATATCGATCTCCCGGGTGACGGCGGTGGCGATCGCCTGCACAACCTGAGACGACACCGTCAAATGGCGACATAGCCGCAGCAGAATATCATTCACATCCCCCGCCGTCAGCACATCCAGCGGTTTTGCACAGGGCGAGCGATAGTGCCCCACCACGGGCGGGCGCACCGACGTGGTACAGGCATGTAGCCCCCACTGCCGAGCGGCGATCGCCTGGAGCTGTGCTTGATCCGCAGCTCGCTGGACATCGTCACGATCAAAGGAGTTGGTGGCTCCATAGCCCAACTGTCCATCCACCACCACCTCCACCATGATGCCCATATTTAAACGGGTGCCGTTGTGGGTAGGATGCTGACGGCGCACCGATCGCCGCGTTGACACCTCTCGCATGGCCCGCAGGCCGATCCAGTCTGCATCGACGTGCAGAGACTGCAAGAGTTGAGTTAGGTCAGGAATCATAGGGTTCAAGGCAGAGACTAAGTTGAAGACCACCAAACGGATCGACAGAATCGCCGCTGTAACCAGCGATCGCCATCGATGTTCTTCAGTGTATTCAAGGTATACAGCGGGATGGTCGCCTGATGAGTAAGTAGATGCCTAACGTCCCGAGATCATGACCCTCGCTGGTCGCGCTTAGCCAAAGGAGATGATCAGGTATCCGTCCTGGAATTTTGCCCCCGTCACCGATCGCCCCTGCAGGGCCGGCGGCAGGAAGATGTTGCGTCGCTGATCCCCGGCTTCGATGGTCACCTCAGGGCCATACTGGGTTAGCTTAACCTGGGTTTTATTGAACCCTGGCAAAAACAAACTCACCTTGCGATCGCTTTCATGCACGGTAATGGGGCGGGGCGCTTGGGTGGCTTGGCGAAAATCGGGCAGAGCCGGGGCGATCGCCTCCCAACTAGCCTGGTGAGGAATGGACGATACGGACAGGGGCGCAAACTCCGCCGATACATCACCCTCAGCTTGGTTGAGCAACACACCGCCAACGGTGAGCCCCACCTGCTGCGCACTGCCCCACAGGTATCGAGCCGTGGCGATCGCCTCCGGGCGATCCGTCGTCACGAGGTAGGCCGCCACCCGACTGGAATCCGCCACCGCCATTTTGCCGTTATCCAGAAGATTATTCACTTGCCCCGCGGGCTGCGACGAGAAAATATCTCCCGACCAGTCTACATTCAAAATCGCTCCGGCAATGGGCTGCACAAACGGCGAAAGGGTTTTACCTAAATCCGACTCACTCAAAACGGTGCGGAAACGGCGTATATACCAGCTCAAAATTTCCGGCATTCCCAGCATCCGCAGGGTAGCCATATCCCCCGTCCCGTCGTAGACCAAGACATCATAGGAACCACTAGCATCGTACTCCCGCAAAGCATTCAGAGCTAGGGCTGTATCCATGCCCGGCAGCACGCCCAGCTCTTGTCCATAGACGGCCTTGAAAAACGGGGTGCGCAGGTAAGTAGCCTCTTGGCGCTTCAGTTCATCCCAGCTTTGCTCCAGCAACTGAGCCGTATGAAGCTGCACCACAGACAAGTTGGGGGCGATCGCTGCCGGACTTGTCCCGACGTCATGCCCCAGTAGCGTTGAAAACCCTGGACTTGGATCTTGACCCAAGAGTAGCGTACGCTGCCCTTGAGCAGCAAAACGATGGGCAGCAGCGATCGCCATGGTGCTGCGACCTGTGCCCCCTTTTCCTAAAAACGTCAAAATAAATGACATGGTTGACCTTCTACGCAATCGACATCTGGAACAAAGCCATGGGAGTGTTCCTTTGTTAGGCTAGCCAAACGTCTGCCCTGAAGGATACCCCCAGGGCAGGATGATAGCCGTACCAATCGGGACGGTAGCCTAGTTGATTGGATGGGTCACGGGAGGGCAACATGCGAGGAAACCCGCCACTGATCGCCGCCACTCAAGCTCATGCCATCTCCAGCTCGTCCTCAAAAAACCAGGTGGAAAACTGATCATCTTCAAACTTGACGACCAGTCCCACACCACTGCCGTCTACCATTTTGAAGCCTTCGATCACACCCGTCTTACCCAAGCGCTTCACCACATCATCCGACGTCCGATCGCGCAGCCGGCAGAGCCGAACCTTTTGTCCTACTTCTAAGATCGCCATTCAAACAAGTCCCAACAACTAATAAACCATCCATAGCAAACCATCTCACAGTCTATCAGCCTGAAGTTACTCATTTGAATGCCTGGTTGCCCCAATCTGGTAACTTTTCTCTCCCCGATCAACAGCAATTTCGTGGGTGACCCTCACGCCATCGCCCCATGGCACCGGAAAAAGATGGGATTCCTCAACAGCGATCGCCACCGAGTCGTTTACCATAAGGGCTGGCGTATAGGTGATGGCTATGCTGGCAAAGCGGATTTTACCCTGCTTAGACGTAAAAGCAGGACGGGTCGTGAAGGGAGTCAATTTCGTCAACTTGAAGGATGCTGGGGATCCAGTGGAGCTGGCCCAGATCTACAACCAAGCTGGGGCCGACGAACTGGTCTTTTTAGACATCACCGCCACCCATGAAGATCGAGACATTATTTTTGACGTGGTCTATCGCACAGCGGAGCAAGTCTTCATTCCGCTGACGGTGGGCGGCGGCATCCAATCCTTAGAGTCGATTAAAAAATTGTTAAGGGCGGGAGCCGACAAAATCAGCATTAACTCTTCTGCCGTGCGCAATCCAGACTTTGTAAACCGGGCTAGCGATCGCTTCGGCAATCAATGCATCGTAGTGGCCATTGATGCCCGGCGACGTCCCGATCCCACCAACCCTGGCTGGGATGTCTACATCAGGGGCGGTCGCGAAAATACCGGACTAGACGCGATCGCTTGGGCCCGAGATGTGGCTGAACGCGGCGCTGGCGAACTCTTAATTACCAGCATGGACGCCGACGGCACCCAGGCTGGCTATGACCTAGAGCTCACTCGCACCATTGCCAACGCCGTGCAAATTCCGGTGATTGCCTCCGGCGGGGCCGGCACCTGCGCCCATATTGGAGAAGCCTTGACCGACGGAGGAGCCGAGGCAGCTCTTTTAGCATCTTTACTGCACTATGGTCAACTCACCATTTCTGAGATTAAAGAGTATTTAGCCTCCCAACAGATCCCGGTGCGGCACTAACCGACCCCATCCACCTGCGCTATCTCTCGGCGATCGCTCTCACCCTCAATAACACGGAATACCTTACCAGTTATGAGCTTGATAGATTTAGGGAGCGATCGCCCTTCCAAAAGTCTTAAGGTTTTCTGCAGACACCACCCCTGCCTCAGCCTGTGCGTTTGTAAAAGAAACTGTTACAATGAGTGAAATGTTAATTTTAGTTAACGCACATTTAAGAAAAGCAATGGTTCTAATCCTATTTTTAGTTATAGGTCTAGTTGCCTGGGCATTACACCTGATGCAGCAAGCCGTGGAGAGCCATGAGTTTTCGCTAATGCTGGCAGGATTCCTGGTTTCCAGCGCCGCCGCCGGCCTAGTTGGCGTCTACTTTTTAATGGGGCACTACGTCGGCTATATGAACGACATGACCCAACGTAGTTACCTATCAGAAGACATGTCAGGCTGGACTGTTTCCGTTGAAGATTATCCTAGCTGGGTTGAAAGCTCTCCTCGCATCGCCCAGAACTAGCATTCCCTCAAACACCTAGTTCATATCAACCGACAGCATGATATAGAGCGATCGCCCTGGCTTCTGACTAAAAGATCAGCTATTCGAGCAACAGCACTATAACAACTGTAACGAAAACGATTATAACGACAACAAAGGATGCATTGGGGAACTGGATCTCCAATGTTTTTTTGTGCCTTACCGCACCCCTTTCGTTGGAGACTCACGTTGGATTAACCCGCCCTCCCCCCTCGATCGCTATCGGCACAGGGCCTCCATGACAAGCAACCGAGATAGCAGACACATCGTAAGTTCCGTCTTATGGTGAACATAGCTGGCCAGATTACGGCTGGATGCAGTAAGAACGCAGAGAAGTTAGCCATGAATATTACTCCATCCACACAGACTGCAACCTTTGCTGCTGGATGTTTTTGGGGCGTTGAAGCGTCGTTCCGCCAACTGGATGGCGTTGTGAACACAGCGGTGGGCTACACCGGTGGACATTGGCTGAATCCTAGTTATCTAGACGTCTGTGGCGGCATGACTGGGCATGTGGAAGCCGTGCAGATCGACTATGAACCGAGCTGCATCAGCTACGATCGCCTCCTGGAAGTCTTTTGGAGCATCCATAATCCCACCAAGCTTGATCGCGAGGGCCCCGACAAGGGCCCCCAGTACCGCTCTATGATTTTTGTTCATAGTGCTGATCAAGAACAGCGGGCCCAAGCCTCCAAACAGCGGATTATCCAGTCCGGTCAATACGATCGCCCGCTACAAACGCAGATTCAGCCGATCTCCGCTTTCTATATGGCGGAAGATGCCCATCAGAACTATTACGCTAAGAAGCGGGCGGGCCAAGCGTAAGAGCGATCGCCCCCACAGACGCCCGATTCCCGTTTTACTCTAGAGCGATCGCCAAGCTACTGGGACGGGCCAAATCGCCCTTGAGCACAACTCCCCGCTGATTGGCATGGAGATGGCGCACAATTCGGTAGATCGTCTCGATTTGATCGGGAGCGCCGACCTGATCTGCCAGGGTCTTGAGCGACAGGGGTTGCTTGGCTGCAGCTAAGGTTTTGACCACCTGCTGCTGCAAACTGAGGACACCAGCAGCGGCCTTTTTGCCGGCTTCTACACCCGGTTGATGATAGGCATTGATGTTGACCAAGGAGGCATAGATGCCCACCGCCCGCTCATAAAGAGCAATCAACGCTCCTACGATCTGCGGCGTCACGGCAGGAATGGTCACCGTAATGGAATCGCGCTGGTTTTCGAACAGGGCCTGACGGGTTCCTTGCAGCAGCCCCGACAGATAGTCACCGCTGGTCACCCCCGGTTCCACCTCGATGGATGGGCCAGAGCGATCGCCTAATACTTCGATGAAGGTGACAAAGAAATTGGGAACGCCATCCCGCAGTTGTTGCACATAGGCGTGCTGATCCGTTGATCCCTTGTTGCCATACACCGCAATGCCTTGATGCACCGTATTGCCATCGAGGTCAGTAGCTTTGCCCAAGGATTCCATCACCAACTGCTGCAGGTAGCGGCTAAACAACAGCAGACTGTCTTTATAGGGCAACATCACCATGTCCTTATCGCCCTTCCCATTGCCGGCATAGTGCCAGCTCAGGGCCAGGAGCGCCGCCGGATTTTTTTCCAGGGTCGGCACACGGGTAGCCGCATCCATCTCCGCTGCGCCATCTAGCATGGCTTGGATATCAATGCCCTGAAGCGCCGCCGGCAACAGGCCCACCGCCGACATTTCCGAGGTGCGTCCTCCCACCCAGTCGTGCATGGGGAAGGTGGCCAGCCAGCCTTCGGATTTGGCTAATTGATCCAACGTGCTGCCATGGCCGGTGACAGCGATCGCATAGCGAGAAAACTCTAGACCCCGAGCCTGGTAAGCATGGTGAACTTCCATCATGCCGTTGCGGGTTTCCGGCGTTCCGCCTGATTTGGAGGTGGTGATCACCAAGGTGGAAATTAAGCGATCGCCCAAGCGTTCCAAGACGCGATCGATGCCGGTGGGATCGGTGTTGTCAATGAAGTGCATCCGCAACGGCGGGTTGGGATCGGCTAAAGCCTCGGCGACGAACTGGGGCCCTAGGGCCGATCCACCAATGCCCACCGACAGCACATCGGTAAACTTGCCGCCCTGGGGTGGATGCAGTTCGCCGGTATGAATTTTGTGAACAACCGTTTTGATCTGCTCTAGGGTCTCAACAATGTCTTGCTTGAGTTCAGCGGTCGGCGCAAGGTCGGGATTGCGCAGCCAGTAGTGGCCCACCATACGATCTTCATCCGGGTTGGCGATCGCTCCTCCCTCTAGAGCGACCTGATCGGCAAAGGCCTGTTCAAACCTGGGACGCATCTCCTCCACAAACGCATCATCAAACTGCATCCGACTGATATCGAGGTAGAGCCCCAAACCACTGTGGTAGTACAACCAATCTTGATACCGTTGCCAGAGTGCGATCGCATCCATAGAAACTCTCACGTAAATGTTTATGTAGTGACATCAATAAGATATCCATTGCTCCACCCTAGGGTGGTAGGTCAACTCTCTCGACCGGCGGCTCGTGATGGAACCCCTACCAGTTTACCGAGTTCGGTCAACCGGACTCCGTGCCTTAAGGCATATTCAAGGTTCTCAAAGAATCTTGCCTTGATGCGTCCATCGTCCTGAATCTATGTCTATCTTCTGCGTCAATGCATGTCTAGAATACATGTCCAACCTTGAGCGATCGGTAGACTAAGCACAGGATGCTCCACCGAATGCGATAAAATTCAAACTCTGCCCCAGCAACGGATCAGCGCGCCGAGGACTTGGCTATCTTCTGAAGATGACCGTCCCTGCCCTGCCCTCTCGCTCCTGGCAGTATTACCTTGCATGGTAACGGTATGGAAGGATACATCGTTTCGCTCATTATCTTTACCGCTATCCTCGCTATTTTTGGGCTAGGGCTCAATCTACAGTGGGGATTTACGGGGCTGATTAACTTCGGCCATGTCGCCTTTATGACCCTAGGAGCCTACACCACGGCACTGCTAAGCTCCATCGACATTCCATGGCTACCTCTCCCCCTACAGATTTTCGGAGCCGTCATCCTGGGCGCAACCCTAGCCGCCACCCTAGGCCTGTTGATTGGCTTCTCCACCCTGCGTCTGCGGGAAGACTATCTAGCGATTGTCACCATTGGGGTTTCAGAAATTGTGCGCCTGATCGCCCTCAATGAAGAATGGCTGACCCGAGGATCCTTTGGCATCCAGCGCTATCCTTTACCTCTAGGGCAGTTTAGCCCCAACCTTCCCACCCGGCTGGGCATGATCGCCATTCTTCTCTTGGTGATCGGTATCGCCTACTGCCATCTTTGGCGATGGATGGGACAACAGCTTCAACCGATCTCGCGATCGCAGCTCGTCACCAGCCTAGTGCCCATCTTGAGTTACCTCGTATCGCTCAGTATTCTGATTGTGGGGATTGGTCTAGGGGCGCGATCGCTGAAGGCCGCCGCTAGTCTACCCAGTTGGGTCTTAGGGTTAGGCCTGCTATCCGCCATCGTGGGCACCAGCCTGCTCTATGCCTGGCTCGCCAAGCGCTTTCTTATGCCCCTAGCCGCTCGAACAACCGCCCTATCCTTGGTGTGGGTGTCCATCCTCTCGCTCCTAGGCGGATGGTTGACCACCATTGCCGCGATCGCCCTCTACCACTACGATCGCAGCCCCACGAAAAATGGCCTCATGTGGATCGCCGTCCTGCTGGTCGCCCTGATCTACCAGGCACTCCAGGCCCTAGTGCGATCGCCCTGGGGACGCATCCTCAAAGCCATCCGAGAAGACGAGTTCGTGGCCCGCGCCCTAGGCAAAAATGTGTTTTGGTATAAGCTGCAAGCCTTCATGCTAGGCGGTTTTATTGCCGGACTGGCCGGCGCGCTCTATGCCTGGCAACTCACCGTCGTCTACCCCGACAACTTCCAACCCCTGCTCACCTTCAATGCCTGGACGATCGTCGTCCTTGGGGGCGCTGGCAACAACCTTGGCACCATTTTGGGAGCCGCCATCTTCTGGGCCTACCAAAGCGTGACCCGCTTCATTTTGTCTGACATTATTCCCCTAGACGACGCCCGTCTGGGTGCCTTTCGGGTGATGATGATTGGCCTCCTGCTGATGGTGCTGATGGTCTGGCGACCCCAGGGGATTTTAGGCAACAAGGAGGAGCTGACCCTTGGTCGATAATCCATCCTCACCGCAACCTATAGATCGTCCATCCACTGATCATCCATCCATCGATCGCCCTGCCCAACGCTCCAAGAGCGATCGCACCTTTGATGCCAGCCTGCCGCCCCTGCTCGCCGCCCAGGATCTTTGCAAATCCTTTGGCGGTGTGCGGGCCGTGGATCATGCCTCTCTAGAGGTACCCCAGGGCAGCATTATTGGGTTGATTGGCCCCAACGGTGCAGGTAAAACCACCCTGTTTAATCTCTTGTCCAACTTCACACGCCCCGACAGCGGCGACGTGATGTTTAACGGCACCCCCATCCATCCCCTGCCCTCCCATCAAATTGCCCAGCGCGGCCTAGTGCGCACCTTTCAAGTGGCGCGGGTGCTATCTCGCCTATCCGTCCTCGACAATATGCTGCTAGCCACCCAGAACCAAACCGGCGAAGCGCTGCTAAATGTTTGGACGCGATCGCGACAAATTGCCAAAGAAGAACGCTTACAGCGCCGCCATGCTCTAGAAATCCTAGACTCCGTCGGTCTATCCCACATGGCCCATCAGTATGCCGGTTCCCTGTCCGGCGGGCAACGCAAGCTGTTGGAAATGGCCCGCGCCCTGATGGTGAACCCCAAGCTGATCCTTCTGGATGAACCAGCCGCCGGCGTCAATCCCACCCTGATTAATCAAATCTGCACCCACATTCAGCAGTGGAACCGAGAGGGCATGACGTTTTTGATTATTGAACACAATATGGACGTGATTATGTCCCTGTGCGATCGCGTTTGGGTGATGGCAGAAGGGCGCAACCTAGCCACCGGCACTCCCACCGAAATCCAAACCAATCCAGCCGTCCTAGAAGCCTACCTTGGACAATAGGCACCCGGCTGGCTGCACCTGCTAAGATGGATGCTCGACAAACCCGCACAGCGTAGCAGGACTCAGGGATGACCGACGAACCGATCCAGACCTCACCATCCGATAGCGGCGATCGCCCCTCGGAAGCATCACCCACCGATCCCTTACAAGCCTGGGGTATACCCAGCATTCCTGTGGCTCCGCCTGGGTTTCGCTCCGGCTTTGTGGGCATCGTCGGCCGGCCCAACGTGGGTAAATCGACCTTGATGAACCAGATGGTGGGACAAAAAATCGCCATCACCTCTCCCGTCGCCCAAACCACACGCAATCGCCTACGGGGCATCCTCACCACCCCCGAAGCCCAGTTTATTTTCGTGGATACGCCCGGTATTCACAAACCCCATCACCAACTGGGCAAAGTACTGGTGCAAAATGCCAAACAGGCGATTCAATCCGTAGACGTGCTGCTGTTTGTCGTGGACTGCACCAACGAAGCTGGCGGGGGCGATCGCTACGTTACCGACCTGCTCAGCCACGCTCCCGTACCGGTGATCCTAGGCCTCAACAAAGCCGATACCCAAGATCCAGAACGGGGCACCCTCGACCAAACCTATCGCGACCTCGCCGAACCCCACGGATGGTCTACCGCCAAGTTTTCGGCCCTCACCGGTCAAGGATTGCCCGAGCTACAGCACCAACTCATGCAGCATCTTGATCCTGGCCCCTACTACTACCCACCGGATTTAGTCACCGACCAGCCCGAACGCTTCATCATGGGCGAACTGATCCGTGAACAAATTTTGCAGCTCACCCGCGAGGAAGTGCCCCACTCGGTGGCGATCGCCATTGAACGGGTGGAAGAAACCCCTAGCCTCACCCGCGTCTTCGCTGCCATCAATGTGGAACGCGATTCCCAAAAAGGCATCCTGATCGGCAAAGGCGGGCAAATGCTAAAAGCGATCGGCAGCGCCGCCCGCACCCAAATCCAAAAGCTGATCATGGGCAAAGTCTACCTTGAGCTGTTTGTGAAAGTTCAGCCCCGGTGGCGACAATCGCGGATGCACCTGGCAGAGTTAGGCTATCAAGTCGAAGAATAACGAAGAAGCTGCTGACCTCCGTCAATCTTGCATGCCAACTCGCCGAACCCTATGAACCCGCCTACGCGGGTTTTGTTGGTATAGCGTCAGTTCAGGTTAGGGTTTTTCAGCTTGTTGGACGAAAGAATCAAGATCTTAGCTCACGGAAGAATAAGGTTTTCAGCTTATCCCGAACTCTGGTTACCTAGGAATTTGCTGAGAAGAACCTGGGAGAAACTCTTAACCACACTTCAGATAGGCTTCAGCCCCAGCCCCCATACTCATAAGTGTTGAGGGAAAACACCTCACCCACTCAATACTTTAGGAGTTCATCATGAAACGCACTATCATTTCCGGTCTGTCTCTCCTCGCTCTCTCCGCCATTGCCCTGGAAGCGATCGCCACCCCCACCGCCATTAACCGCATTGCCGCAGCCACTCAAACAGAACTCGCTACTCGCCACCGCGATTCTGAGCTACCGAATCCTACAACCTTCGGTGGCCCTCAAGCCATCGCTTCTCGTCACCGTGATTCTGAGCTACCGAATCCTACAACCTTCGGCGGCCCTCAGGCGATCGCTTCTCGTCACCGCGATTCCGAGCTACCTAACCCTACGACCTTCGGCGGCCCTCAAGCCATCGCTACTCGTCACCGCGATTCTGAGCTACCGAATCCTACGACCTTTGGTGGCCCTCAAGCGATCGCTACTCGCCACCGCGATTCCGAGCTACCGAATCCTACGACCTTCGGCGGCCCTCAGGCGATCGCCACTCGTCACCGCGATTCTGAGCTACCGAATCCTACGACCTTCGGTGGCCCTCAAGCCATCGCTACTCGCCACCGCGATTCTGAGCTACCGAATCCTACGACCTTTGGTGGCCCTCAAGTGACGGCTTCCCGCCACCGTGATTCCGAGCTACCGAATCCTACCTCTTTTCCCATCAACGCTTGAGGCGATCGCAAGTGTGGGGGACTCTCCTCTACCCTCACAACCATGCCACAGCAACTTAGGGGCGATCGCACTATGACAACCGTCACGCCCCAGCCGGATCTTAAACACCAGCTTTCCTAAGGAAGGAACGCGATCGCCCCTGAAGTTTTGATTACAAGCACAAACGAGTTGCTCAACGTCTAAACCTCGTTCATTGCTCCTCAGACAACCACGTCTGAGCACCCGTCCTAAAATCGTTCACTCGTCCCCCAAGGAAATTTCACCATGAAATATGCATATCGCGGTATTGAATACAAGCCCCAGTCTTCCAGCCAGCTAGGTGTGCAACCATCCCAGAAGGGCACCTATCGAGGCGCAGCCTTATCCTTCGACGGTGCGACCGTCCATGTTCCAGATAGTGTCCAAGTGTTAACCTACCGTGGCATTAACTACTTAGGCCATCGCTAAACCTTATACAAACAACCAGCTCAATCTATTATCAACACTTGCCCATGCGGTCAGCATCAGCAGCTTAGAAAACCACCCTCTAGACTCAGGTCTAGGGGGTTTCTTATGAACGCGATCGCTCCCCTTTGATCGAATCATCTATCTAGTCATCCCCGTATCAGAGTTAACCGCTAAACTACTGTTTAACTAGAGTATCTACCTCCAGGTCAGCCTATCCATAGACCAGCATCAATGCCTCAACCAGCCGACCGACCGCTATCTGAGGCACCATCGTCATCCATGCTGTTCATCAGGGAGTTTCTACACCATGACCTCCAATTCCCTTGGAGACTTCCAGCCCGTCGGCCGTTCACGCCGAAAACGCGGTCTCAATGTGGCAGATTTGCTGATTCTGCCCAAGGATCAACAGCGCATTGTCAACTGGATGCTCCGTCGCGATGAAGTAACGATGGCCGACCTTGCAGAGCATTTCCAGCAAGAGGCGATCGCCCTTCAGCCGATTCTAGAGGAACTGATTCGTCAAAGCTATGTGCAGGTTGTAGCCGGCCATCCACCTCGCTATCGTGTTCAGCTTGCAGCCAAGAGCGGTCGCCAGATGCCCAAAAACATTTGGGATATTCTGGATCACAACAGTCCTACAGCCAATATTTTTATTTCCTATTCACGCCGCAATAAACCCTTTGTGCAGCGGCTTTATGATGCCCTAAAGAAGCACGGTCGTGAAATTTGGGTGGATTGGGAGAGCATTCCCTCGGCGGCGGACTGGTGGAAAGAAATTGAACTAGGTATTGAACTTGCGGATACCTTCGTGTTTGTGCTCAGTCCAGCTTCGGTTCAGTCTCCGATCTGCACCCAGGAAATCAATCATGCCCTGCTGCACAACAAGCGGATGATCCCGGTTGTTTGTGAGGACGTTAATCCCAGTGACGTGCATCCCGAACTCGCCCGGCTCAACTGGATCTTTGTCCGCGATGTCGATCAGTTTGGGGAAAGTATTCGCAAACTGGTCACCGCGCTAGACACCGACCTCGACTATGTGCGCATGCATACGCGCATTCTCATTCGAGCCAAGGAATGGAGCGATCGCCAGCAGGATGAAAGTTTTCTCCTGCGGGGCAGCGATCTCCATGATGCAAAACAGTGGTACGGCAGCAGCGGCAGCAAAGTGCCAGCCCCAGCTCCCCTCCACCATGAATATATTCTGGCGTCTGGCCAAGCTGAAGCCGCCCGACAGGCCGCAGCACTACATCAGCAAAACGTTACCCTCAAGCGTCAACGCCGTTGGCTAGGCATTATCACCCTCGTGTCGATCGCCGCTGTAGGTCTGGGAGGCAGCAGCTTCTTGCTCTACCAACAGGCTGAACACAATCGCTTATTGGCCGAAAACCTGCGGGATCAAGCTGACCACGAGCGGATTCGTGCCCTCACCCAAGCCTCTGAAGCCCTCTTTGATGGCAATCAGCGTTTTGATGCCTTGCTGCAGTCTATGCGAGCCGGTTACCAGCTTCAAGCAGCCTACAGCAGTCCTCCTGCTGAGCTACAGGCCCAGGTGCTCACAGCTCTCCAGCAAGCCATCTTCTGGGTACGAGAACGCAATCAGCTAGAGCAGCATAACGGCATTGTCTGGGACGTGAGCTATAGCCCAGATGGACAGATTATTGCCTCCGCCAGTGGCGATCGCACCGTGCGATTATGGCGACCCGACGGCACCCTACTGCATAGCCTAGAGGGCCATACCCAGCCGGTGTTAGGGGTTTCCTTTTCCCCGGATGGTCAGCTGATTGCCTCGGCGGGTCAAGACCAAACGATTAAACTTTGGCGATCGGATGGCACCTTAGTCACCACCCTCACAGGCCATAGCGCCGCCGTTAACCATGTCCGCTTTAGCCCCAACGGTCAACGCCTGGTCTCCGCCAGTGACGATAGCACCGTAAGGCTATGGCAGCTCGACGGCACCCCAATCACCACCCTCACCCAGCATAATGCCGCCGTGCGCGATGTACGGTTTAGCCCCGATGGGCAGCTCATTGCCTCGGCCAGCGATGACCAAACCGTGCGGCTGTGGCGATCGGATGGCAGTCCCCTCCGGGAACTCCAAGGACATACCGCTCGGGTCTATGCCATCGACTTTAGTCCCGACGGTCAATTCTTAATCTCAGGCAGTTGGGATCACACGGTACGACTATGGCGCACCGACGGCACCCCGGTGCGCACGGTGCAGGCCCATGATGACCTGATCCATCAAGTGCGATTTTCCGCCGATGGTCGCCAATTTGCCACGGCCAGCGCCGATAAAACCATCAAATTTTGGCGGCTGGATGGCAGTTTAGTCTCCACCCTCGGCGGTCACACCTCCCAAGTCCGTAGCCTCAGCTTTACGCCCGATGGTGCTTGGTTGGCCTCGGCGGGGGGCGATCGCAGCATCAAAATCTGGAGCCTCGATCGCCCATGGCTCACCCCCCTGCAATCCCATACAGGGCAGGTCTACGACGTCGAGTTTTCCCCAAATGGCCAACACCTAGCCACCACCGGCGCAGACTCCACCATCAAGATCTGGAACCTTGAGGGATCGGAAGAACGATCGATCACGGCCCATGATTCGTCGATCTGGGATCTGAGTTTTAGTCCCGATGGTCAACAGCTAGCCTCCAGCAGTTCCGACTGGACGGTCAAGCTTTGGAACCCGCAGACCGGAGCCTTGCTCCATACCCTGCGAGGGCATCGCGCACCGGTGTATGCGGTTGTCTTCAGCCCTGATGGCCGCTGGATGGCTACCGCTAGCGATGACCAAACCGTCCGGCTGTGGACCAGGGATGGTCGTCTGGTTCGGCAAATCGAAGCCCACAGCAACGGCGTCTTGACGGTGCAATTCAGTCCCGACAGTCAAACATTGCTCACCGGGAGCTGGGACACGACGGCCAAACTCTGGAGCCTAGACGGGCAGGTACTTCAAACCCTCAAGGGCCATAGCGGCTGGATCTTTGATGCTGTCTTTAGCCCCGATGGGGAAACCATTGCCACCGCCAGCTACGACAATACTGTCGGCTTGTGGGATCGACAGGGCAACCGCTTAGCCACACTGGAGGGGCATAGTGATGGCGTGGTGGCAGTGCAGTTTTTTCCCGACGGCATCGCCACCGCTAGCGCCGATCGCACCATGAAGCTCTGGCGGCTGGACGGCACGCTGATTACCACCCTGCCAGGTCATACGGGAACCGTTAATAACCTCAGCTTTAGCCCCGATGGTCGCCTCCTAGCCTCCGCCAGTGACGATCGCACCGTCCTCCTTTGGCATACCAACGTGCTGGGTAATCTTGATGAATTGACCACCATTGGCTGTAGCTGGCTGCAAGACTATCTACGCCATGCCAACCTCAGCGAGAGCGATCGCCAACTCTGCAGATCCTAAGGTTCACCACACTTGTCCCTTCTTGAGCAATTCCACCGTGTCGTTGGCAGATACAGGCTTACCAAACCAATAGCCTTGCCCCGAATCACAATGGAGCGATCGCAAGGCGGCAAGCTGTTCAGGGGTTTCAATGCCTTCCCCAATCACCCCCATTCCCAGGGCATGGGCCAAGGCTACAATAGCTTGCACAATCTTGGCTTTCCCTTCATCATGCATAATCTCGCTGACAAAGGATCGATCGATCTTGAGCATACCAATGGGAAACGCATGAAGACGGCTCAGGGATGAATACCCCGTCCCAAAGTCATCAATGCATAACTGAATACCGCGCTGGGTCAAGCTCTCAAGCAGCGCCGCCGCATGGGTAGCATTGTCCATAATGCCGCTTTCGGTTATTTCCAGTTTGAGACAGTGGGGAGGCAAGCCCACTTGTTCAATGACCTGCTGAATATCGTCCACCAGAGTTGGGCTCGACAATTGCCGGGGTGATAGATTGACGCTCATAATCAAGCGATCGGCTTGGGGCAGGGTCGATCGCCAAGCCTGGAGCTGTTGACAGGCTTCTTGCAACACCCACAGGCCAATGGGAATGATTAATCCCGTTTCTTCAGCGATCGGGATGAAGTCAACCGGAGAGACCAAGCCACGCTTAGGATGCTGCCAACGCACCAGGGCCTCAAACCCCGATAGTTTTCCTGTCACTAAGGAAACAATTGGCTGATAGTAGACCCGCAGTTCCTGCCGCTCAATCGCTCGACGCAGGTCGCTCTCTAGTTCCAAAACAGCAACGGCCTGATCATACATATCCGTCTGAAACAGCAGATAATGCCCTCGGCCATTCTCCTTGGCTCGATACATGGCTGTATCGGCATCGCGCAGCAAATGTTCTGGCTCAGTATAGCCCTGCATGTTGAGGGTGATGCCAATACTCACGGTGGCAAAGACATCATAGCCATTTAGATGAAAGGGTAACTGCAGCAATTGATAAATACGTTCAGCCACGTGGGCCGCGCCGGTTGCGCCGTGAATATTGTCGAGGAGCAGGGCGAATTCATCCCCTCCCAGACGGGCAATAGTATCACCAGGACGCAGACATTGATCCAGGCGTTCAGCGATCGCTTTCAGGAGTTGATCGCCCACACGATGCCCCAAACTATCGTTCACCACCTTAAAGCGATCGATATCGAGAAACAGTACGGCAAACTGCCGGGAGGGATCTCGCTCGGCCCGGGCCATGGCCTGCTGGAGGCGATCGAGGAAAAGGAGGCGATTGGGTAACCCTGTCAACACATCATGGAGAGCATCGTGGAGAATTTGCTCCTCCATGCGTTTACGGGCCGTAATATCAATTACCTGGTGGATCACATGGAGGGGCGCACCATAGCGATCGCGGATGAGCGCCACTTGCAAAATGGCATAGACCAAGCTGCCATCTTGACTGATGTAGCGCTTTTCCAGTTGCACATCAGACAGTTCTCCATCCAGCAACCGTTGCAGCATCAAGCGATCGGCAACAATATCCGCTGGATGCGTCACCGCATCGGCCGTGAGCTTCAGCAGGTCTACTTCCCGATAGCCCAAGGCTTGGCAGAGCGCTTGGTTCACCTGCAAAAACTGTCCCGCCGGGGTGGTGATGGCCATACCGATGGGAGCGCGCTCAAAGGTTAAGCGGAAGCGCTCTTCACTCTTGCGCAGATCATCCTCAGCCCGCTTACGATCGGTGATGTCGCTGCTCATGCCATCAAAGCGCAGCACCTGCCCCTGGGCGTCATAAACCGCATGGGCGCGATCGCGAATCCAGCGAGTTTCCCCGCTAGGACGCATGATCCGGTAGATACAGTCCGACTGTCCTGTGGTTAGTAACGTGTGCAAACTAGACTGGGCCACCCCCTGATCATAGGGATGCACCATCTCCAGCCGCAGACTAGATGTTTCCCGAAAAGCTGCCACCGGGCGTTGATACACGCTCTCCACCGCTTGGCTCACGTAGAGCAGAGCCATGGTCGGCGAGTACGACCAAACGACGTCATCCAGGGAATCCAGGATGCTATTCAGCCGATACTCGCTCTCGCGCAGAGCCGCCTCCATCCGCCGCTGCTCGGTCATGTCAGCGATGGAGAACACCACCCCAGCGATCGCCCTTTCAGAATCCCGTAGCGGTGATCCGTTCATCGACAAGTAGCGGATAGATCCATCATGCCGCGTCATCATCACGGAGACGTTAAACAATGGCTGCCCAGATTGCACAATGGTTTGAAACGGCTGCTCCCCAGGCAGAGTACAACCATCCTCATTGCAAACCGTCCATGTCAACGAGTCATACTTCTGCTGCATCAGTTCGGTTGTGCTCAAGCCCAGCAACTCTTCCGCCCGATCATTGGCAAACACGATCGCGCCAGTGTGATCAAACACAATCACCGCCGTGACGCTCGTTTGCAGAATCCCATTCAACAAGCTGTATTCATTCAGCAAGCGCTCCTGCGCCTGACGATGCTGGGTAATGTCATTTTGGATACCCACAAAGTTGGTGAGATAGCCATTGGCATCAAACACCGGCGCAATGAACAGCTCATTCCAAAAGGGCGTGCCGTCTTTACGGTAGTTTTTCAGCACGACGTGACAGTCCTGGTGCGACTGTAGAGCCTGGCGAATGTGCTGCTTTGCTTCTATTGCCGTATCAGCTCCCTGCAAAATCCGACAGTTGCGCCCAATGATTTCAGTCACGCTGTAGCCGGTGATCCGCTCAAAGGCAGGGTTAGCGTAAATAACGGGGTTGTTTAATTGGGTCGGATCGGTGATCACAATGCCGTTGCTGCTGGCCGCGATCGCTCGTTTCATCAACCGCAGATCATCTTCCACCTGCTGGCGAGCAATGGCGGCAGCCAGCACATTGGCGATCGCCTGCAAAAAATTAGCGTCATCCTGGGTGAAACGACGATAGAGACGCGTATGCACCCCCAAAACGCCAAAGCCATCCTGCTTTCCCGGCACCACCACCGTCATCCCGCTCATTACTTGGTGATTGTGCAGGAAGGGTGCGCCCGAAAAGCGGGTTTCAATCTGCAAATCTTCCACTATCACAGGCTTTTGGTGCAGCAGCGTATAGCCCGCTTGGGTATCCGGTCGCGTGCTGATGGTCGCATTCCCCACCATGCCATCCTGCCAGCCCACACCACTGCGCAGCAAAAGGGTGTGACCATTGGGCAACAGTTCTAAAATCTGCACATAGTCAACCCCTAAGGTCTCCTGCACCACCGCCACCGCAGTACTCAGCAAGAATACAAGATCAGGCTCAGCAATGGCCTGCTGTCCTAGGCGAGCGATCGCTTCCTGTTGAGCCACTCGCCCCCGTAGTTCTTGGGCGACCTGGGTCTGGGGTGTAATATCGTATACGAGTATGCCTAGGGCAGGCTGCCCTTCAAAAATAACTGACGCATAGCGCAAATCTAGCCAGCGATCGCCCGCCCCTGGTTCTGCATCATCACAAGACCCATGATCCGGTTGGTGCCGCAATCGACGGATCGCCTCATGCTGATCATTGGGCTGCTCTTGACACTGCGCGACCCACTCTAAATGGCAGACATCTTCCACGATGGCAGACAAAGGTTGCCCCATCAGCCCGTCTAACGGCATGGCTAACTGCTCAGCCAAGACAGGCGTCGCATATAAAATACGTCCATCCTGGGGGTGGGCGATCGCCAACGGAATGCCGAGCAAGGCGGTAATCGCAGAGGTATCACTGGCCTCCAACATTTGCCCCTCCGACAGTTCTGGATAATCCTCCAAGCCTAATAGGGGCGATGTGATCCAGCTCGTGGATACTGGAGCGATCGCCTGGCCATCTGATCCTGGAGATGAACGTAATTGACCACAGACAACAAAAGGTGCCTGAGTACCATTATGTTCACAACCTTGTTCGTTTTTATACATATTGCTTACGCAAGTCCCAGCCACCGTCTGGGGAAAGAGCAAGATTACAGCCACTCGATGCGATCATAATCGACAGTCGCACGGTCATCCCCTAACTCACATCCCAAACCTAGACGTTGTATGTTGATCCCACCCTGGACGTTGAGCTACACCCCTATATCTAGAATGCCCTGATTTTGAGGATATGAAGTGTGGGTTATAGCCTGTGGGTAACGCTTGCCCCATAGCATTAGATCCAATCATCCCATGATCCCCTATGTTTCTACATGTAGAATGATCCCCGTTTACCCCGTGCCACTAAGCTTCACAGATTTTTTCGTGCTCTAAGGTCGCAAGAAAGGCATCGTTATAATCCATCAAAACCATGGCTATGAAGCTATGGGAAGGAGCTATTTAAGCACAACAATTCTTAAAAAAGATAAACCCTTGTTATAAAACACACTAACGAAGTCCAGAATCTACGCGTCACTTTTGTTACAAAACAAAAACTTATATAGCTAGGTTTTTAGATTTATGAAGTCGGCGGCATGACTAACATTTTGTCAACTCGGTTACCATCCATATCCATCACTTCAAACCGAAATCCATTCCAGTAAAAATGATCGGCAGCAGCAGGAATCCGTCCTAAATAGGTAATGACAAAACCTCCCAAGGTTTGATAGTTTCCCCACTGCTCTCCCGGTAAATCACGGACTTTAAAGAGGGTTTTGAAGCGATCGATCGGCAACATGCCATCAACAAGCCAGGAACCATCCTCTCGCTGAATGGCAGGCTGTTCTTGAGGCTGATCGGAGAAAGGAATGTCGCCAATAATCACTTCCATCACGTCATTCAGCGTCACCAAGCCCTGTATGACGCCATATTCGTCTACCACTAAGGCTATGTGGGTGCCCGACTGTTTGAAGAACTCTAAAACCTTCAAGGCCCGAGTATTTTCTGGAATGAAGAGAGGCTGCTGTAAAAGGGCCGTGAAGTCAATCGCCTGTTCCGTCAAGCTACGAGCGAGTACATCCGTCACGCTCACCACCCCCAGCATGTTGTCCAAGCTATTTTGGCAAACCGGAAACCGGGTATGGTTGCTGCGAATTAGCTTCTGACGGTTCATGTCAATCGTATCGTTGAGATCTAGCCACAGAATATCTGGGCGAGGCGTCATCAGAGCACTCACCGTCTGATCACTGAGGCGAAAGACCCGTTCCAGCATGTCTTGTTCTGCCATTTCAAACATGCCGGCCTCGGTACCCTGCCGAATGAGAACCTTAATTTCGTCTTCGGTGACTAACGGTTCATTGGGATTCGCCTCAATCCCTAACACCTTCAAAACCCACTCCGTCGATGTCGTTAAAAGATGCACAACGGGCGCAGTCATCACGGATAGAAATCGCATGGGAACGGCGACGGAGGCCGCGATCTTTTCCGGATGGTTCAACGCCAAGCGCTTGGGCACCAGCTCTCCTAAAATCAACGAGAGGTAGGTAATACTCAAGACAACAACAACTAGGGCGATCGCATCGCTCGACTCTACAATCATGGCGATCGGAACCCGCTTCAAATAGACCGCTAAACTTTGAGACAAGGTCGCACCGCCAAAGGCCCCCGCCAGAATGCCAATGAGCGTAATGCCCACTTGCACTGTGGACAAAAAGCGGTTGGGAGAATTCGCC
This sequence comes from Leptolyngbya sp. CCY15150, assembly GCF_016888135.1. NCBI lineage: Bacteria > Bacillati > Cyanobacteriota > Cyanophyceae > Leptolyngbyales > Leptolyngbyaceae > Leptolyngbya > Leptolyngbya sp. CCY15150. The sequence goes on along the minus strand of NZ_JACSWB010000164.1, from coordinate 2,181 downwards.
AACTCCAGCGCTGCCCGCGCCTTCAAATCGCCTTTATCCGACATCTCTTGCAGCCGTGCCTTACGAGAGGACACCACCGCAATTTCTGACATGGCAAACAATCCGTTGGCCAACACCAACACCAAAATAATCAGCAGCTCCAACGTGATTGAAGACATAAAAGGCCGTGTGCTCAATGATAAATGTGAACGTTGATAGCCAGATGCTGTTCTAGACCTAGCGCATTCCCCACAAAACTCTTCTCGACAACCGTTTCTCCATCGCTAAGCCTATCTAGAATCTTAACGAAGCCCTGGACAAAGCATGGAGAACTAACGGTCTAAAAGCGATCGCCCTGCGCCTACCTCATCGTCCACCAAGATAGTCGAGTTAGCACCATTCAACCCGACGGCTCAAGCCCTACGCAGTCCAGACTTTTAGCACCAGCATCATAGATTCCTATCAACAGCATCAGTTCTACTCCTAAGCAAAACAGGCTGATTCAACCAACCATGCCACCAATACCCTGCATTGTGCCAAACCATCAGCAACAAGCAACCGTATCCACCGCGATCTATCACAATTCAAGCTCAAGGCGGCAGACTATAGCTTAAAATGTAACGGTTGTGTTCTGCGATACGAGCCTTGATTGAACGCTATACCTTGCCCGAGATGGGCAACTTGTGGACTGACGAATATAAATTGAAGACGTGGCTACAAGTGGAGATTGCGGTCTGCGAAGCCCAAGCAGAGCTAGGCCGCATCCCCGTCGAGGCAGTCGAGGAGATCAAGGCCAAAGCTGACTTTGATATCCAGCGCGTCCTCGAAATTGAGGCTGAAGTCCGCCACGACATGATCGCCTTTTTAACCAACGTGAATGAACATGTTGGCGATGCTGGACGATATATCCACCTAGGGCTGACCAGCTCTGACGTCTTAGACACAGCCCTAGCTCTGCAACTCGTTGAAAGTGTCAATGTTTTGATGGAGCGGCTGGAAGACCTCGTTCAAGCCATTCGCTACCAGGCTCAACAGCATCGATATACGGTGATGGCCGGGCGATCCCATGGCATTCATGCAGAGCCGATTACCTTTGGCTTCAAGCTAGCGGGCTGGCTAGCTGAAGTCCTGCGCCATCGCGATCGCCTCTGTCGTCTCCAAAAAGAAATTGCCGTCGGTAAGATTTCCGGTGCCGTCGGTACCTACGCCAACATCGATCCTAAAATTGAAGCGATCGCCTGTCAAATGTTGGGCTTGGAGCCAGACACCGCCTCAACTCAAGTGATCTCACGCGATCGCCACGCCGACTTCCTGCAAACCCTAGCCCTGCTCACAGCATCCCTTGAACGATTTGCCGTCGAGGTTCGCAACCTGCAGCGCACCGATGTTCTAGAAGTCGAAGAATTTTTCGCGAAAGGGCAGAAGGGTTCATCTGCCATGCCCCACAAACGTAACCCAATTCGTTCAGAACGGTTGACCGGCATGGCCCGCATTGTCCGCGGCTACGCGGTTTCCGCCCTCGAAAATGTGGCCCTATGGCACGAGCGCGATATCTCCCATAGCTCCGTTGAACGCGTCATCCTTCCCGATGCCTGCATCCTCACCCACTTCATGTTGGTCGAGACCATTGACCTCGTCAAAAGCCTTTTGGTCTACCCAGACAACATGAAGCGCAACCTCAACTGTTATGGCGGCGTGGTCTTCAGTCAGCGGGTTCTGCTAGCTCTCGTTGAGGCCGGCATGAGCCGAGAAGATGCCTATGCCGTTGTTCAAACCTGCGCCCATGCCGCTTGGAACAAAGAAGGGGGAGACTTCAAGGCATTGATTAGCCAAGAACCTAGTGTCACAGCAACACTAACAGAGGCAGACATTGACGATTGTTTCAACCCTCAGCACCATCTTCGCAACCTAGAACATATCTATCAGCGCCTCAGTATTTGATAGCCCAACATAGACCGACAGGGAATTAAACGGGGCGATCTTAGCGATCGCCCCGTTTGTTTATCCTCACGCAACTGGCGACCTCCAAACCAGAGTCATGAGTGACAATAGATGCCAAAAAGAACCGCCTCTATCATGACAATAAAGGCGGCTCTCGTTAGTATTAGCCCTGGCACCGAGCTATTTTTCCAGGGGGCTACCCCCCAAGTATCTTCGCCGCTGCAGCGTTTCACAACCGAGTTCGGGATGGGTCGGAGTGGT
>NZ_JACSWB010000163.1 GCF_016888135.1 Leptolyngbya sp. CCY15150 | reverse complement strand
TGGCGATGAGCCTGTAGCAATAACAACAACAATTGCAGGGTCAAGTACTGGGTTTCCCTGAGGTGAGTGCGCAAGGTGGTTTGGTAGAATGTGGGGAACATATTGATTGAGGGGAGCTGTACTGAGGCTCCCTATTTTTTGTCCCCTCTATTGTCTCAAAGTCCAGCACGGTATGATTTTAAGCTGCCTTGTCACCCGTTCAG
>NZ_JACSWB010000162.1 GCF_016888135.1 Leptolyngbya sp. CCY15150 | reverse complement strand
GCACTCAAACCCCATAAACGGCTCTATTTTCAGCGTGGGTTTCATGCGCTATCCCTGTTGCAGCAAGACTTCTAGGGACGTTGTCACCCGTTCAGGTTGTGATCACTTGAGCCTGGTTGATGTGGATTCCCATTATGATCTAATGTCCTACAAGTCTGACTGGTAGCCATTGCCAACGGTTTTTCACCAAAACTATTGGCATAATTTGGATTGGCTCCAGCATTAAGGAGTTCTTGAACAATAAATGGCTGTCCTTCACAAGAGGCTGAAATTAGAGAATCACTTAAGGCCTCGTTCGGAATGTAATCCCACTTTGCACCTGATGCAAGTAGTTTCTCCACAAAAGCATCATTTCCAAAAGTCGCTGCATGAGAAAGTACGTAATAAGGCTGATCAAAAAAAGTTCTTTCTTGGCTTTGATAATTGGGATCGAATCCCTGAGCGAGTAATGAATCTACTTTTCCGAGATTGTCTGTGGATATAGCATTCAACATGTCTTCATACATTTGCTCTGCATTATCTGCTCCATTCACATTGTTCTGAGCATATGTTTTATTTGCTTGATACTCTTGTGCCTTTTGTTGAGCTACTGCATAGTTTGGATTTGATTGTGGTACAGACTCCATTAATTCAATCGCTTGCTGCCAAGCATTAGCCACATTAGACCACTCTTCTGATGTGCTGGCTGTTTGAGTCAGATCAGAGGCAGTAGTTGCTTGATTGACAGCATCTCTGAACGGGTCTGTTTCTGAATCTTGAATGGCTTCACTAGATGGAGCATCAGTTGTTGTTTCAGATACTGCATCATTTGAATTGCATCCTATCAAAAAAATAATCAATCCTGTCAGAATGAGCAAAGCAGATCGTTTTGAAGTTCGAGTCATTACTTTTTGCTTCCTTCTATAACCTATCTAAAACATTAAAAACAGGATCAACAAGTGGGTTTTATTTTTGACATCCATTGCTGTTCAGTGGCTTTCAATAAATTTTACCTCTACATCAACTTTTCCAGTCCGCTGCAATAGCCTTGTTGTGCTCTGTTGACATAGAACGTAATAAATATGGACTAAAGCTGTACTAGTATTTGGCTACATCTTGTCTTAAAGCTTAACACCTGCTAGAAAATGCTATGCAGATAGCTTAAGTAAATCTTCATGGTCTGTGTAAAGACCAAAGATATTGAGCGATCGCTCTCCTCAAATCACCCCAAGAGCGATCGCTGTCGAATATTCAAGCTAACTTTGTTGATCAATAGGTAAGGTGAGCCCTGCCGATCTATTTCAGTCAATAGGGGGTTCGGTGCATGGTTGGGGATCGGGGTCGATGGATGACCGGCAGGTGTACCGGATTCTTCCTCAAGGCGATCGCTCTCTTGTTCCCGGTTAGCTTAGCGTTCACGGCTGAGGTATAGCTAGTGTGTCTGGGAGTTTGCTTGTAATATTTATGGAAAGGATTCATGTTTGCCACAAATTTTGCGAGAAAATCCATGAAGCAACTTCGTAGATGGGCATTGGGGCTGATCATTGCCCTGGCTGCTTTAGTAGGCGTTGTGGGGCTGCAAGCGCCAGTTCCAGCCCAAGACGCTCCAGTCCAGGAAACTCCTGAGGTGACTCTAGAGATAGCTGGGCTCACCGTGGAAGAGGTCGCCGAGGGTGTCTATACCTTGGTGGCTAGCACCGACTTTCCGCCCGCAGACTTTGCCACGACCGCCATTTGCAACGTCACGATTGTCGTTGGTTCCGATGGGGTGTTGGTTCTCGATACCTTTCAGAACCAAGCTTTGGCAAACCTAGCGTTTGCAACCGTGGCAACCCTCACAGACCAGCCGATTCGCTACGTCGTCGATACCCACTATCACTTCGATCATTCCGGTGGCAATGCAGCAGCAGAGGCACTAGGATTGCCGATTTTAGGGCGAGGGCCCATCCGTGAGTTTATGCTAACCCGCAACCAGGAACTCGATCCGACCGTGACGCCGCCAAGTGTGGTGGTGAATGGCACCTGGGATCTATGGTTGGGCGATCGCCAAGTTCAGTTGGTCGAATTTGAAGGTCATTCCGGCGGCACCGATTTGGTGGCCTATATCCCTGACGTGGATGTGCTGGTGACGGGGGATATGTTATTTGCTGAGCGGCTGCCCTATCTGGCAGATGGCGGTATCCGGGTATGGCAAGATAATCTAGAGATGCTAGCAGAAACCTACAGCACAGCCACGGTGGTGCCTGGGCATGGGCCAGTGGGCGATCGCACCAATCTAGATAACTTGAAGGGCTACCTAAACACCCTAGAAACCCTAGCCCTGCAATGGAAAGAGCAGGGGCTATCGCTTGAGCAGGCGCTTGAGCAAGCCTCTCTGCCTGAACCCTACGCTAGCTATGGCTTTCAGGGTATGTTTTCTGGCAATGTGGAAGTAGCTTATCAGCAGATCACCTTGGGGCATGATGATGCGGCGTCCATTCGCACCTATTTTCAAGCGCAAGCGCCGGAGTTGCAAGCTCTGTAGGCAGTTCTTATCCATTTTTGATGCATAGCGTGCGCTCAGAACGGCAGATGGTTGGTTTATCCCAGTTGTCTGCCGTTATTCTTTCTGCGGCTCTGTATTTGCCAGGGCTGGGTCTAGCTAGTGATTGAAAAGGTAAGCTACTCTGCACGTATCGTTCATGCTTGGGTACCATGATGATGGTAGAGCAAGTAAAGGATCTATGTCTTTTACCGTAGATTGAAAATTATTAAACTAGTTCATGTTTATGAAGTTTAAGTGAATGATCACCCCCTCGCCCTAGAAACCTGCGGGGCAGCCCTATAATTTAGCTATGCGTTCGTTCACCTGATGGGTTTAGGTCTGATGTTACAGATAAGTTCGTGACTGTAGAATCGTCTAGAGATCTCAGTCCTGATTTAGTCATAGCGTTTCGTCGAGATTGCTAGGGGTCTCCCCTAATTTGGTGGACTAGGGGCGATCGCGACAGTCGTAAACTCGTCGGTTACCCTGGAAAAGAGCGTCACGGATAGTGTGAAGGTTATTCTAGGTTCGTGATTTCTCGGGTTGCCTAAAGTGTTGAGCCATCCGTTAAAACCGTCACGACATAGGGGAGAGATGGGTATGATCAAGTGGGTTCGAATCAAGGGTCAGCGATCGCTCTCCCAGGGGCTGATGTTCATCGTGCTGATGGTGATCACTGTGGGCATGGTGATTGGCTGTTCGTCGTCGCCCCGTGCGACCCCAGTGGCTTCCTCGTCTGCTCCGGTGCGATCGGCCCCCAGCCCTGAGCTATCCGTGGGCACCAACTTGACGGGCATTGCTGATTGGTCAACCCAACTGCCGTTTTTGGATGCGATGAAGTCGTCCCGGCGCTGGATCACCCAATGTGTAGATACCGATCCGGGCTGTACGGGCCAGTGGAGCACTGAGGAGGGTGATGCCCTGGATTTGGATGAGCATGGCTGGCCGAAGTCTTTACCAGCTCCCGATGATGCGCCCATTTTTACCCGAGTGGCGACGCTCATGTTCCGGGAAATTAATGGACGCTATCCCGGCGGGCAGTATGTGGTGCTCTATGAGGGAGAGGGTACCTTAGGCTATGGTTTTGATGCTCGCAAGGATGAGGCGGCTTCGCGACCGGGGCGGGATGTGATCAACGTAACGCCGTCCCATGATGGAATTTTGTTGATTGTGAGCGCAACGGATCCTAATCGTACGGGCGATTATCTGCGTAATATCCACGTGGTGCCCATTGAGGCAGAAGAGACCTTTGCAACCGAGATTTTTAACCCCCTGTTACTTGAGCGACTGCAGCCGTTTCAGTCTTTGCGGCTGATGGACTGGATGCGTACCAATGATTCCACGGTCAGTGAGTGGAGCGATCGCCCCCAAGTGGATGACTATACCTACAGCCTCAAGGGCGTGCCGCTGGAGATCATGATCGAACTGGCGGAGCGGCTGGGGGAAGATGTGTGGTTCTGTATGCCGCACATGGCAACAGATGACTACATGCGTCGCTTTGCGGAGTTGGTGAAAGAACAACTGGATCCGAGTCTCAAAATCTATGTAGAACTGTCGAATGAAGTCTGGAACTGGATGTTTGAGCAGGCCCACTATGCCCTAGATCAAGGTAAGGAACGTTGGCAGCAAGAGGGCGATGTGTTTATGCAGTGGTACGGTATGCGGACGGCCCAGATGGCAGATATCTGGTCTGAGGTCTTTGCCGACCAGCGCGATCGCTTGGTGCTGGTGCTGGGTACCCAAACCAGTTGGCGCGGCTTAGAGCGGGCGGCCCTAGACTGTCCTCTATGGGTGGCGGAGGGCAATACGCCTTGCTATCAGCATGTGGATGCCTACACAATCACCGGCTATTTCACCGGCGGTATGGTGTTTGATAATAACATCGAGACGGTGGAAGGCTGGCTGGATGAAGGGCAAGACGTTGCCATCGAGAAGGCGATCGCTCAGCTTTCCCAGGGCGGCATGTTGGAAGATGGCGACCATGATGGCAGTATTCCCGGCATTCGCGAGCTGTTCGACTACCATGCCGCGATCGCCCAGGAGCGGGATTTATCTCTCTTGGTCTATGAAGGTGGGCAGCATTTGGCCTTGCCCGATCATGAACGGCTGACGGAGTTTTTTATTGAACTGAATCGCCATCCTGAAATGTATGACATCTATACGCAGTTGCTCAACGAATGGCGTGATGCCGGTGGGGCAGTGTTTATGAACTTTGCTGACTTTGGGGTTCCCAGTCGCTGGGGCAGTTGGGGCGTGTTGGAAAATGTGGCGGATGAGGAGTCGCCGCGCTACAACGCCCTGGTTGATTTCATTCGCGATCATTCGTAATTATCATCGCGGTCGTCTGTACGGGTTTACCGATCGATCTGCTGTAAGCTAAATCAGCATAATGTCCAGCGGAGATAAACCGGTACACCGATGAGTACGGCAACACAGGGAGCGATCGCGGCGGGCCATGCCTGCACGGCGGCGGCGGGATTGGAAATGTTGCGCCTTGGGGGCAATGCCTTTGATGCGGCGGCGGCGGCGGTGCTGGCGGCCTGTGTGGCGGAGCCGGGGCTGACGTCGTTGGCAGGGGGCGGTTTTTTGCTAGCCCATACGCCGCAGCGTAATGTGTTATTCGACTTTTTTACGCAAACGCCGCGCCGTAAGCGGCCGATCGATCAGGTGGATTTCTTCCCGGTGACGGTCAATTTTGGCAAGGCGGTGCAGGACTTTCACATTGGTCTAGGGGCGATCGCTGTTCCGGGAACCATCGGCGGTATTTACCATGTACAGCAAACCTTGGGACGGCTGCCCTTTTCGGTGGTGACGGAGCCGGCGATTCACTATGCCAAGACGGGGGTGGAGGTGAATGCATTCCAGGCCTATTGTTTTCAACTTTTGGAACCGATCCTGCTGCGCGATCCGGCTATGCGCCAGGTCTATGCGCCTACCGGGGTTTTAGCACAACAGGGCGATCGCCTCACCATGCCCGACTTTGCCCGCACGTTAGAGCATTTGGCCCAGGTAGGGGTAGAGGATTTCTATCGGGGAGAGCTGGCTCATCAGTTGATTGCCGATTGCCAGGAGCGGGGCGGGTATTTGACCTTGGAGGATCTCGATCAGTATCGGGTGATCGAACGGCAGCCCCTGGCGATGCAGTATCGTGGCAAAACGTTTATCACCAATCCACCGCCCAGCTCGGGTGGGGCGTTGATCGGCTTCTCCTTGGCTTTGCTGAATCACGTGGAGTTGTCCCAGATGACGGCGGGCAGTCCTGACCATGTGCGATTGCTGGCGGCGGTGATGCGGTTGACCAATCAAGCGCGGAAGGATGGCTACGATCGCCGTCTCTATGACCCGGATGTGGCCCAGCAGTTTTTGGCTCCGGCTCACCTAGCGGCCTATGCTGAGCACCTGCCGGTGAATAAATGGGGCAGCACCACCCACATTAGTGTCGTCGATCGGGAGGGCAATGCTGCTAGTGTCACCAGTTCCAATGGCGAGGGCTGTGGCTATGCGATTCCGGGAACGGGGGTGATGGTCAACAATATGTTGGGCGAAGCTGACCTGCATCCCCACGGTTTTCATAGCTGGACGGAAGACGTGCGCATTTCGTCCATGATGGCTCCCACGATGATTTTGGAGGGCGATCGCCCCTCGATGGTTCTAGGGTCAGGGGGGTCGAATCGAATTCGCACGGCCATTTTGCAGGTGATCTCAAATCACCTAGACTTTGGCATGGATCTGGAGACGGCGGTGCATCATCCCCGCATCCATTGGGAAGATGGCATGATGAATATAGAACCGGGATTTCCGTCCCTCGATTGCGATCGCCAACAGTTTCCCTTTGACCAAGGCGTTCTGCAGTGGGAACAGCAAAATATGTTCTTCGGCGGTGTTCATGCGGTGATTCGCCAGCCAGACGGGACGCTAGACGGGGTGGGCGATCGCCGCCGGGGTGGCTCGGTGTCCCTGGGCTAGAGTCGCGCTCATGCCTGTCCTGTCTGGGGTTCTAGGGGACAAGCATAAAAAAAGGGAGAGCAACAGGGCTCTCCCTACCATCAGGGTGCATCTACATAACATAGTATGGCATCCCAAGGGTGAGGGGTCAAACCCCCTACCGTGGTTTTTCGCAAAAGAATCGTGAAGTTTTGCCGATCGCTTGATGTCTTCTTTACATATGCTAGGAGTCCTAAAACTCTGTAAGCTTTGCTGGGTAAGGGTTTAGCTCTTGGGATGCTCATGAAATGGTCATTCTATAGATCTCTGACTTCAAAGAATACTCATGGTGCATTGCCTATGGACATCTCTCCTGAGATATCGAGTTTTGGCATCTAGGCTGAAGACATCTATTCCCATCGTTGGGTTGAATCAAGGAGTAATGGTTCACCGTCGGAGGCACGAGTTGCCAAAGATAGCTTCTAGCTCAGGTTGATCACCTTGAGAGTTCCCATGGAAGTTGCCCGATTTTGGGCAATCGATCATACACTGACACATGGTCTATGTTCCCTCACACATCCCGGTCAAACGGGAGCCAAGTTTATGACGCCAGACCCCACCTCAGACGCAACGCCCAATGGGGCCCAAGTTTCTGCCCTCGCCCAATCGTTGGCTGAAAGCAATGCCAACCCCCAAGTGCGGTTCAAAACCGAGGGAGGACGGCTCTTGCTGCTGTTGCCACCTGAGTCTGATGCTCAGGTTTCTGTCACCTGGAATGAACTCTATCAACAGCTTAAACATCGCCTAAATGCGGGCGATCGCTTTTGGAAAGATGGTACGTCGGTGCATTTAATTGGCCGCGATCGCCTTTTGGATGCTCGGCAACTGCAAGCGATCGCCGATGCTCTGCTCGATGCTGGGCTCACCCTAAAGCGAATTTACACCAGCCGTCGGCAGACTGCCGTGGCCGCCGCCACCATTGGCTATTCCGTGGAGCAATTATCTCCCGTGACGCCCCTCACCCAGTCCAGCGGAGAAGCTAGTAATCCCCTGGCCGATCCTCTTTATCTGCAAACTACGGTGCGATCGGGGATGGAAATCCGCCATCCGGGCAGCATCATTATTCTCGGGGATGTGAATCCAGGGGGCAGCGTGATTGCCGATGGCGATGTTCTCGTATGGGGCTATCTACGAGGCATGGCGCAGGCGGGCGCTAGCGGCAATGATCGCTGCGTGATCATGGCGCTGCGCATGGAGCCGACCCAAATTCGCATCGCCCAGCGGGTGGCCCGCGCGCCCGCCTCGCCTGATGACTACCATCCGGAAGTGGCCTACGTGGCCTCGGAAGGAATTCGTATCGCGCGGGCCGCCGATTTCCCTAAAATGCGGTTAGACTCTAGGTCAAGCTAAGCGCTTGTGGGACTCGATGGGCGATGGAGAACTATGGGCAGACCGCTTGTTCTGGGGCATCCTCCTTCTGTCCTCCATGCAAGCGATCGCCTCCCCTCTAGCCCGCTTGGACAAAATGCCCTAGAGTAATCAGGGATTGATTTCGGTCTTCCTCGGAATGGTGATTTAGACTGGGTTCTATCCACCACCGAGCATTGGATTCGAGACTCCTGGGGTGCTGGGGTTGAGATGAATGCTCCGCTACCTCTCTGTTGTTGTCTATTCGGTAATCGCCACAATCCATGAGTCGTATCATCGTTATCACGTCTGGCAAGGGTGGAGTTGGTAAAACCACCTGCTCCGCTAACCTGGGGATGGCGATCGCCCAGCGAGGGCATAAGGTCGCGGTTGTGGATGCAGACTTTGGTTTAAGAAACCTCGATCTCCTCCTCGGGCTAGAAAATCGCATTGTCTACACCGCCGTGGAAGTGCTGGCGGGAGACTGTCGGCTGGATCAAGCCTTGGTGAAAGACAAGCGGCAGCCCAACCTCGCCCTGCTGCCCGCTGCCCAAAACCGCTCCAAGGATGCGGTGACGCCGGAGCAAATGAAGCAGTTGGTGGAATCGCTGACCGAGTCCTTTGATTTTGTGATCATCGACAGTCCAGCGGGCATCGAGCAAGGGTTTCAAAATGCCACCATTGCTGCCAAAGAAGCGCTAATTGTCACAACGCCAGAGGTGTCGGCGGTGCGGGATGCCGATCGCGTGATTGGGCTTTTGGAAGCCAATGATATTAAAAATATTCGGCTGATCGTCAACCGCCTCAAGCCGGTGATGGTGCGGGATGACATGATGATGTCGGTGCAGGATGTGCAGGAAATCCTGGCCATTCCCCTGATTGGCGTCATTCCCGATGATGAACGGGTGATTGTCTCCACCAACCGGGGCGAACCGTTGGTGCTGTCAGAAAAACTCACCCTAGCGGGGATCGCCTTTGAAAATATTGCCCGCCGTTTGGATGGCGAAGAAACGCCGTTCCTAGATCTGAGTGCGGCCCATGATGATTTGTTTTCGCGGATTCGGCGGATGTTTAGGAGTTCATCCCGTTAGCTAGGAGGAGCTGTGGTTATCTCCGTTGACATGGTTCTGTTTGGGTGCAGCCCTACCGGCTTAGCAGCGCAACTGAATAGGTTGGATGAACAACCAAACTGCACATCGTCTCTTTAAGTGGCAAAGCTTATGATCGGTGAATTAATAGACAAATTACTCGCGCGCGGAACATCCGAAACGAGCCGCACCTCAGCGAAGCGGCGCTTGCAGATTGTGCTCGCCCACGATCGCGCTGACCTACCCCCGGCCCTGCTCGAACAAATGCGCCAGGAAATTCTAGAGGTGGTGTCTCGCTATGTGGAGATTGACTCCGACGGCACCGAGTTTTCCCTAGAGAATGATCAACGCACCACGGCTCTGATTGCCAACCTGCCGATTCGTCGTGTCAAGGCTGAGCCGACACCAGACGCCTAGAAGCTGGCAGCTAGATATGCCTTGATCATGCCCAGATACTCAAAAACTGGAAGATGGCCTGCATCTCCCAGCTCTTGTATGGAATTCAACTGAACTTCAATTGGAATTCAATAAATGAGTAACCCTACGCCGCTGTGAGCCCATAGGCAGACATGCGCATGATTTCGCGAGTGTTGAAGCCAATATTGTTGAGGGCTTCACCGTAGCTGATCATGAAATCTTCGACGAGGGCTTCTTTTTCCATCGCCAAAACATGGGCGTCGGTTTCCACCTGGTTTAGCATTCGCCAAACGATGGGCAGATTTTGCCGATTGGCGTCTTCTAGCTCCGCCTTGGCGGTCTCAAAGTTGGCCTTCAGCCACTCTTCACCAAAGTTGAGGTGGAGATATTCGTCTTTGACAACACCTTCCGTGATCTTGCGGGCAAAATCATCGGCGACGGGGATATAGATGTTGTAGGCGGCGATCGCAAAACACTCGATGATCAAGGACTGAATTAGCAGACAGGTGACAATCTTGCCTTCTGCCGCTGCAGTTTGAAAGTTTTGATGCAGGCTGGAAAAGAACTCTTTAGCAAAGTCCATATCCGGCGAAACATCGAGGTTACGTCCACATGCTTGGAAGCCCTTTTTGTGGCGGTTTTCCATCTTGGCGAGCTTCAGCAACTCATCCTTGCTGTCGGCCATCATGTCAGCAAGCTGCTGGTAGTTTTCGTAGGCCTCTTGCTCTCCTTCAATGACGATCGCATTGATGCGACTGTACGCATCTTTATAGGTTTCACTTTGAAAATCAAGTTCTGGGCTAAGCTCAAGCTGCGGCATAACGTTGCGTCTCCTCAATCAAAACGGTGCCTTTGATCCACACAAGCGTCAGGGTCGTGGTCGGTACGCTCAGGTTGTTCATATATATAGTCAGAGGGCTGGGTCAGGCCTCCCTTAACCTACACCCTAATAGGTTTCGGGGGAGATTTACAAGCATTCAGGTTCACCCATAGGAATATTGCATCTTTTTCGCACAAAACGAAGTTGGATATTTATCAATAGTTCTGACTAAATCAGCAAAATCGATGGTTTTGTGCTGAGTATTGATTCTGTTCAAGCAAGTCCATAGAGGAACTTCAGACCATGATCATTAGGGGGAACGCTATCTGAATGCCGTGGTTCAACCATGATTCTTTAGGGGATGATGATGGGGTTCTTCATACTAGTCTAGCGATTGACTCTGTTGATCGACGGCTCAACGGGGCAGAAAATCCTGCTTGATGCTGGTCTGGCAATCGGTTCAGCGATTTTGAACAAAGGGCAGGATCCCGCGATCGCTTCAATCTACTCGATCATGCCCCAGGTTTCAGGATTGCCGTTTGTTCCGATAGAGACTCCCAGTATCTCCGTAGCTGTTAGGCAAAGCCGTAACGCATCTCTTTGGATATACCAACGATGTCTAGTTCAGCCGATCGCCTCCTCTGGAGCCATCACTTCATCGAGCCGACTGTGTTAGATTCACGATCTAAATCTGAACGATGCCTCTGTTTTGGAGTCTGTCTTGGAGATGTATGCCCGAAGAGTTGTACCCGGCGAGTAGTGATCCAAAGGATGGGATGGAGACATCCTGGTTTGTTCGGTGGATGCAGTCAAGGGCGATCGCTTGGTTGACGGTGGCCGGTCTTGGTCTGGGCGCGCTGCTGGTGCTGGCTCCCCTGGGCGTGATGCTGCTCATCTCCTTTCAGGGGGATGGGGCAGAATCGTTGTCCTTGGCTGGGCGATCGTGGTCTTGGGCATCCTATCGGCTGGCTTGGCAGCAGGGACATTTTCTGCTGAGTTTTGCTAACTCCACCCTGGTGGCCTTGGCGGTCACCCTACTGCAGGTGTTGACCTCGACTCTGGCAGGGTATGCGATCGCTCGTTTTCAGTTTCGCGGTCGCCGGCTCTTGCTGTTGGCGATCGTGGCAACCCTGGTGATTCCCTTTCAGCTTTTGGTGATTCCAGTCTTCATGGTGCTTACTTGGGGGCATTTGATCAATACCTACGCGGCGCTGATTTTGCCAACGGCGGCTAGTGGATTTGGGATTTTTTGGATGCGGCAATGTTTTCAGTCTCTGCCGATCGATTTGGAAGAAGCCGCCATGCTAGATGGGGCGACGCGCTGGCAGGTGCTGTGGCGGGTGGTGTTTCCTTTAGCCCGTCCGGCGGTAGTGACCCTAGTTCTACTCACCTTCATTGGCGAATGGAATGATCTGTTTAAGCCGCTGGTGTTTACCACGCGTCCAGAACTACGCACCGTTCAGCTTGCCCTAGCCGACTTTCAGGAGCAGTTCACCAGTAGCTGGTCGCTGTTGATGGCGGCGGTGGCGATCGCCACTCTGCCGGTTGTCCTGCTTTTTCTGATCGGCCAGCGTCAGTTTATCCAGGGAATTGCTACCACGGGTTTGAAAGAATGACATCATTCCAATGCTGTTCAGCAAAATTCCAGCCCGCTTTGTGTAGTTCGCGTTGGGTTTGGGCAAACTAAACGGAGTGAATCACACGATGTACCATGGGGCAAGATGGACAATGGGTTAGCAAGCTATCATTCAGGCATGACCTAGATGCTTGAATCCCTCTAAGCTGCACACCAAGCGAGGGGGCTTATCAGGCTTGACGCATTTAGGTCAAGTGGAGCACTATGGTCAATTGTCTGCGATCGCTCAGTATGTCATCACCCGCCTGCTAAAGGATCTATGGAACCTAAGCCAGTCTGGGGCCAGTCCGTTCGTAAGTGGTGGTGTAGATCCCAACAGCAATGGGACGGCATCGATCATCATGGATGTGTCGCTCTCGGGGATATTCCAGGGTGATGCACCGATCGGGTAAATGGGACTGGCCCCACATGGAACGATATGAAGTATTCGCCCTAGTGAGCATCCAAACGCAAGGGTAAGCGCATGGGAAAAGCTGCACATCAACTGCAAGGCTATGTCCTAACGGACACGCTGCATGAGACTGATAGAACAGTGGTCTATCGGGCGCTTCGCGATCGCGATACCCTGCCGGTGGTGGTGAAGCTTTTGAAGCCAGAATATCCATCCCTGCGGGAAATTTCTCGCTTTCGCTACGAATATGGCATCACCCAACAACTGTCCCTAGATGGGGTGGTGAAGTCCTATGATTTGCTGGAATGTGGCAATCGTTTGGCACTGGTGCTAGAAGATTTTGGCGGGCGATCGCTGCATCCGGTGGCCGCTGGCTGGCCGATTGCCTTGGATGATCTGCTGACGATGGCGATTCAGTTGGCAGATACCCTGGCCCAGCTTCATGCCCAAGGCATTATTCACAAAGACATCAAGCCGGCGAATATTATTCACAATGCCCAGACCCGGCAAACCAAGCTGACGGATTTCAGCATCGCCATGCGTCTCCTGCCCGACCTCGCTCCCACCGGGATTGTGGGTGGTCTAGAAGGCACCCTGGGCTACATGTCTCCGGAGCAAACCGGCCGCATGAATCGCACCCTGGATCATCGCACGGATTTCTATTCCTTCGGTGTGACGCTGTACGAATTATTGGTGGGGCATCTGCCGTTTACCGGGGATGACCCCATGGAGCTGGTGCATTGCCACATGGCTAAACTGCCCGTGGCTCCCCATGTCCGGCGTCCTGAGGTGCCCCAGGGGCTATCCCAGGTGGTGATGAAGCTGCTGGAAAAAGATGCCGAAGATCGCTACCAGAGCGCCTATGGGCTCAAGGCTGATCTAGAACGCTGCCAAGAGCAATGGCAAGGGCAGCAAGCGATCGCTCCTTTTCCCCTCGGTCAGGGAGATTACTGGGACTCCTTGCAGATTCCAGAAAAGCTCTACGGTCGGGAAGCCGATCTGGAAATCTTGCTGAAAGCCTTTCGGCGGGTTTGCCAAGGGCGGACAGAACTGGTGCTGGTGGGCGGCTATTCGGGCATTGGTAAGTCGGCGTTGGTGCGGGAAATTCATCGCCCGGTGGTGCATCAGCATAGCTATTTTACCAGCGGCAAGTTCGACCAATTTAAACGCGATACGCCCTATTCCGCCTTTGTGCAAGCCTTTCGAGAGTTGATGCGCCAGATCATGGCGGAAAGTACCAGTCGCCTGCAGGACTGGACGACGGCTTTGTGCCAGGCTTTGGGTAGCCAGGGTGATGTTCTTGCGGGTCTGCTGCCGGAACTGGAGGTTCTGCTGGGGCCACAACCCCCTGTGCCAGAGTTGCCGCCCTCGGAGGCCCAGAATCGTTTTAATCGAGTCTTGCAGTCGTTCATTCAGGTGTTTGCGACGGCTAAACATCCGCTGGTGATTTTTCTGGATGATCTTCAGTGGGCAGATTCCGCGTCCTTAACCCTGATTGATGCCTTGATGAGCAATGCTCACTACCGCCATTTGCTGTTGGTGGGAGCCTATCGCAACAATGAGGTGAGTGCGACCCATCCCCTGATGGAGATGGTGGAACAGGTGCGCCATCTAGATGCAACGGTGACCACCCTTGAGCTGGATAATTTGCTGCCCGACCAGGTGACCCAACTGGTCGCAGATACCCTACACTGCGATCGCACTTTGGTAGAACCTCTGAGTCATCTGCTGTTCGAGAAAACCCAGGGCAATCCCTTTTTCCTGAATCAACTGCTCAAGTCGCTCTACCACGATCATCTGCTGACCTTCGATCGCTCAACCAAGGTCTGGCAGTGGGATCTGTCTCAGATTCAAGCCCTAGACATCACTGAAAATGTGGTGGAGTTTATGGTGGCGGCGATTCAGCGGCTGCCGGTGCCGGTGCAAACCACCCTCCAGCTTGCGGCCTGTGTGGGCAATCGCTTTGATCTGAAAACGCTGGTGCGGGTTCACGACCAGCGGCCAGCGGTAGTCTCTGAACAGGTGTGGGCGGCGGTGCAGGCTGGGCTATTGGTGCCGATGACCCACCAGTCCTATCCCGGTATGCATGGGGATCATGATCATGTGCCGGTGGATGAGGCGATCGCCTATCGCTTCCTTCATGATCGGGTGCAGCAGGCGGCCTATGCGCTGATTCCCGATGACCAAAAGATTAAGACTCACCTGAAGGTGGGACGGCTGTTGCTCAAACATACGCCGGCAGATCAGTTAGACGATGTCTTATTCGATGCGGTAAATGCGCTAAACCTAGGGCGATCGCTGATCACCGATGCCGATGAACGACAGCAGTTGATTGACCTCAACCGCCAGGCTGGGAAGAAGGCTAAGGCTTCGGCGGCCTATCAATCGGCGCTGCACCATTTTGAGATTGCCCTCGATCTGCTGCCGGATCAACCCTGGCATCATGCCTATGATCTCACCCTAGCCCTACATCTAGAAGCGGCGGAGGCTGCCTATTTGACGACCGACTATGGGCGATCGCAGCTCCTGGTATCCGAGATTGAGCAATGGGCCCAGCCGGGGTTGGATCAGGTGAAGGCCTATGAGCTAAAAATTCAGTTTCACATGGCCCAGTCGCAGTTGCAGGGTGCGATCGCCGCCGGTATGGCCGCCCTAGAGATGCTCTATGGGGAACTGCCCATGGGCAGCATGGAAGACTGTGAAGCGCTGGCTAAATCTTTGGTGCTCCCTGACCTCGATCAGTTGGAGTCTATTCCCATTCTGACGGATCCGAAGCATCAGGCGGCCCTGGAAATTATGCGGATTGTCTCCTCTCCAGCCTATCAAACCGATCCGCCCACCTTTCATCGGTTGATCTTGGCCCAGGTGCAGCTTTGCCTAGAGCATGGCCACTGTGCCCAAGCCTCCTTTGCCTATGCCGCCTATGGTTGGTTGATGTGTAGCCTGATGCAAATGCCGGAAGTGGGCTACCAATCAGGACAAATTGCCCTACATCTACTAGAACGTTTTGATGCAGAGCCGTTTCGCTGCAGCACCTATCAGATTTTTGAAACCTTCATCCGCCATTGGAAAGAACCCCTGCGGGCCACCCTCAGCCCCCTGCTGCACACCATCCGTGTGGGACAAGATACGGGAGACATCAGCTATACCAGCTATGCGGTAATGAACTACTGCACGCACCTATTTTTGGTGGGTGAACCGCTCGATCGGGTGGCCAAGGCTCAGCAGCGACATATCGATCTCTTGGCGTCGATGAAGCAAGAGCTGCAACTGCACTATACCCAGATTGTTTACCAACTGACGCTGAATCTCCAAACGCCTAGCCCAGATCCCACGGTGCTATCAGGCGACTGTGTTGATGAAGAGCACCTGATTCCTCGCCTAGAAGCAACCCACTACCACCAAGCGTTATTTCTGATTTATACCGTTAAGCTGATCTTAGCCTGCATTTTTGGGGACTATCGGGGTGCGGTGGCGGCGGCTAATCAGGCAGAACCTTATTTCAATAGCGGTGTGGGACTGGCGCTGTCTGGTGCCTATCGTTTCTACCAAGTGCTGGCTTTCTTAGGACGCAGTCAGCAAACCCATGAGGCGATTCCCCAGACCCTGTTTCAGCAGGCCTTGGCCCAGCAGCCCACCATCCAGCATTGGGCAGAAGCCGTACCCGCTAATTACCAACATCGGGCGGAGTTGATTACGGCGGAATTAGCGCAGCTTCAGGGGGATGTGCTAACGGCGATGGATGGGTATGACCGCGCGATTGAAACAGCCATTCACCATGGTTATCTGCATGAAGCAGCGATCGCCTGTGAGCGGGCAGCCATGTTTTATTTATCTATTGGCAAAAACCGAATTGGTCAAGCTTATCTAACCGATGCCTACTATAGCTATGTGCGCTGGGGAGCGATCGCCAAGGTTCGCCACATGGAACAGCAGTACGCCCAAATCCTGAACCCTGTGCTGCTGCGTAACGAAGAAGATCGGTCGAGTACCCTTTCCACCACCACCTCCACCACGGCGTCCACCCATCGCCACACCCATCTGCTGGATATGGCGACGGTGATCAAGGCATCCCAGGCGATTTCTCGGGAAATTGTGTTGGATCATCTGCTGGATACCTTTTTGCAAATCACCATCGAAAATGCTGGAGCCCAGCGGGGTGTATTCCTCATGCGCCAGAATCAGGAGTGGATGATTCAGGCTGATCGTACGGTCGATCAGCCAGCAACAGAAACCCGCGATCGCCTTCCCCAGCCGATGAGTCAGCGATCGCTGCCGGCGTCGATTATTAACTACGTGGCCAATACCCACGAAAGCCTGATTTTGGATGATGCCGGTGATGTATCTACCTTTTTCGCCGATCAGTATTTAGTTACAGATAAACCTCGATCAATTCTTTGTTTCCCGATTGTTAAGCAAGAGCAGTTGGTGAGCGTTCTGTATTTAGAACATAAACTAACGGCGGGTGCCTTTACCCGCGATCGCACCGAACTGCTAGATGTGTTGATGGCCCAGTTGGCGATCTCGATTGAAAATGCTCAGCTCTACGCCAATCTCCAGGCCCATTCTCGCCAGCTTGAAAATAATTCCCTAGAACTTAAAATAAAAAACGAAGCCCTGCGCGAATCAGAACAGCGGGAGCGGGAGCGAGCCAAGCAGCTTAGCCGTTCCCTAGAACGTCTGAAGCAAACCCAGTCGCAACTGATTCAAACCGAGAAAATCTCCAGTTTGGGGCAACTGGTGGCGGGAGTGGCCCATGAGGTAAATAATCCCGTTGGCTTCATTGGCGGCAACCTCACCTATGCTGAGGAATATACCCAGGACTTGATGGGACTGCTAGCGCTCTACCAGCAGCATTTGCCCCATCCGCCAGCGGCCATTGTGGAACGCATGGATGATGTCGATCTCGACTACCTGCTCGAAGATTTGCCCAAGCTGCTGTCGTCGATGAAAGTGGGCATTCAGCGCATTCGCGATATTATGTCGTCCTTGCGCACCTTCTCGCGCATGGATACCACCGAGAAGCAGCCGGCTAATGTTCATGATGGCATCGACAGCACGCTGTTGATTTTGCAGCATCGCCTCAAGGCTAAGGCTTCCCGTCCTGCCATCGAGGTCTTTAAACACTACGGAGATCTGCCAGAGGTCAACTGTTTTGCGGGGCAGCTCAACCAGGTATTTATGAACCTACTGGCCAATGCCATTGACGCCTTTGAAGACCACAACCGCGATCGCTCCTATGGCGAGATTGAAGCAAATCCCAATCGCATTACCATTCAAACAGACGTGATTGCCTCCCAAGCTGTGATTCGTCTGACGGATAATGGGCCGGGGATTGATGCCAGTCTGCAAACGCGGCTGTTTGAACCCTTCTTTACCACCAAAGAGGTTGGACGCGGTACTGGGCTTGGGCTGTCCATTAGTCGGCAAATTGTCGAAGAGCAGCATGGCGGCCAGATCACCCTCACCTCCATACCCGGACGAGGTACCACCTTTGTGATTCAGATTCCCCTATGATGCAACCTTCTTCCTCAAATCCTGTAGATCTCCAGCCTGGAGACCTCTGGGGGCGGGTGCGATCGCAAACCCAGCACGCTCTCACCTGCGGCGCACTGCAGTCGATTCCTACCTCCTACGAATGGGTAGAGTCGGGCGGGGTGCGGTTTTTGGTGCGGGTGGTGACCAATCTGATTCGCAAAGAGGCGGATTTGCGCCAGCAGTTGGCTAAACCCGGAAAGCCGGTGAATCCCTTCCTGCCCTACGATGACAACCTTTGCGTCGGGGCATTGTCTGAGCAGCATGTCTGTTTGCTCAACAAGTTCAACGTGGTGGATCACCATCTGCTGATCATTACTCGCCACTTTGAAGCCCAGGATACCTGGCTGACCGTCGCCGATTTCGCCGCTCTCTGGCGCTGTTTGGCGGAAATAGATGGACTGGGATTCTACAATGCGGGGGAGCCGGCGGGCGCAAGCCAACCCCACAAGCACTTGCAACTAATTCCTCTACCGATGGCCGAGGAGATCGAGTCTTCTCCGATCGCGCCGGTGGTGCAGCGGGCGTTGGCGGCCAGTGCCGATCCGTTGGTGACGGCGGATTTGCCCTTTGCCCATGGCATTGCCCGTTTGGACGGGATTGATGTCAGCGATCGCCACGGCGGCTCCTACCTCAGCGATCGCTACCTGGCCTTGGCTCAAGCCTTGGGACTGCTGGATCCATCTATGCCTATGCCGCCCCAGTCTCCGCCCTATAACCTGATCGTGACGCGTCAGTGGATGCTGATGGTGCCGCGATCGCAGTCGAGCTACCAAGGTGTGCCGGTGAATTCCCTCGGATTTACGGGAGCGCTCCTGGCCCGCGACCATGACCAGCTCCAGCGGGTGAAGGAGCTGGATCCCATGACCATTTTGCAGCAGGTGGGGCAGCCTGTGGGATGATGGGCGATCGCTGGTGTTGACTTAAGTTCATACACAATGGTGACCGCTCAGATGAACCAGTTTTCCAAGAAAATAGTATTGTATTGAAACAATCTTTTTCAGTGGGTGCTGGGCTGATGCAAGATTTTCAGGATATCTTTATTTCCTATGGTCGAAGAGACAGTCTGGAGTTTGCGTCTCGCCTCAATCGCCAGTTGATCGATCGCGGGTTTACCGTCTGGTTTGACTACGACGATATTCCCCTGGGGGTTGATTACCAGAAACAAATTGATGATGGCATTGAGCGGGCGGATAATGTTCTGTTCATTATTTCACCCCATTCTATTAACTCACCCTACTGTGGGCTAGAACTAGAGCTTGCGCTGAAGCGCCACAAGCGCATCATTCCACTGCTCCATGTGGAACGAATTAGCTATGAAACTTGGAAAGAGCGCAATCCAGGCGGCACTGAACAGGAATGGGACGAGTATCAAGCCAAGGGATTGCACGATCATTTTCAGAATATGCATCCTATCTTGCGCAAAATCAACTGGATTTATGCGCGGGAGGGACAAGATAATTTTGAAGCGGCTCTAGCCGGGTTATTGGACATTTGCGATCGCCACAAAGACTACGTCCATCAACACACGCTCTTGTTGGACAAAGCATTGGAGTGGGAACGACATCAGAAGCGATCGCCCTATCTCCTAATTGGTGAAGAACGGCTGCAAGCCGAAGACTGGCTGAACGTCCGCTTCAAGGATTCACAACCGCCCTGTCTGCCGACTCCTCTCCACTGCGAGTTCATTACTGAAAGTCGCAAAAATGCTGAGAACTTGATGACGGATGTGTTTTTTGCCTATGCCGATGAAGACCGAGGAGCGGCAGGGCAAATTCGCAATAGCCTATGGCGGGAAGGCTTTACCGTCTGGATGAATACGACGGATATTCAAGCCGGACGTGAGTTTCAACAGGTGATCGATAGCGGTATTGAAGAAGCGGATAATGTGGTGTATTTGCTGTCGCTTGACTCGGTGCGATCGCCCTATTGCCAGCATGAGTTGGACTACGCCCTATCCCTCAACAAGCGAATTATTCCGCTGTTGGCGGAGGCTGTACCGTTGGAACAGATCCCTCTAACATTGCGAAATCTGCACTATATTGACCTGACGGACAATGTGAAAGACAGCGACTATGAACAAGACGAAAGCCAGTTGTTACAGGTCTTACGACAGGATGCTGCGTATCACGAAACCCATAAGGTATTGGTGACCAAAGCCCTTAAGTGGAAACGCCAAAACCACAACCCAGCGCTATTGCTACGAGGGTACAATCTGCACGAGGCAGAAGCCTGGTACAAGTTAGCGAGACAACACGTTACGCATCCATCAATTTCTATCCAGGAGACATTTATTGAAGAAAGCCGACGCCAGCCGCCAGGGCTTTCGCTAGATGTCTTTATCTCCTATTCCCGTGCTGATTCTGGCTTTGCCCGCAAGCTGAACAATGCGCTACAACTACAGGGCAAACGGACTTGGTTTGATCAGGAGAGCATTGCCGTAGGAACGGCTGACTTTCAGCAAGAAATTTACCAAGGCATTGAAAGTGCTGATATTTTCTTATTCATTTTGTCGCCGCGATCGGTCAAATCGCCCTACTGCGCTGATGAAGTTGAATATGCAGCTAAGTTAAACAAACGCTTTGTCACGGTGTTGCATCAATCGATTGACTCGTCCACCCTGCATCCGGAATTGGCCAAGGTGCAATGGCTAGATTTCCATCAACGAGGCGGTGACTTTTCCGCTCACTTGACTGAGTTGTTGCGCATTCTGGATACGGATACTGAGCATCTTCGTGCCCATACCCGGCTATTGTTGCGGGCGATCGAATGGGATGAAAAGGGGCGCAAGGAAAGTCTGTTGCTGCGGGACGACGAGTTGACCAATGCGGAACAATGGCTGAGCCAATGCGATGGTAAGAATCCTCAACCCACGGAGTTACAGCAGGCTTACGTTGTCAATAGTCGTTCGGTGGAGGATGCAAATCATCAAGCGGCGCAGATTCTGAAGAAGGCGGCGGAAAAGGGAAAGCGGCTTGTTGCTTTGGGGGCGATCGCTGGAAGTGTTGGGTTCCTTTTCGCTATCGGATCGGTCTGGAATGCTCAGCAGCGCATCAATGCCATTACCATCGAATCCACGCTGGAGAATGCCCGCGAACAGCTTGCTAATGCTCCGTTTGCCGCACTCTTAGAAACTCTGAAAGCAGGTCAGTTACTCACACAATCCGATAGCCATCACCGAAATGAGGTCGTTGAGATTTTACAGGAATCGATTTCAACGGTGCGAGAAAGGAACAGTCTAGAAGGACATCAATCCTCAGTTTATGATATTGCTTTCAGCCCCGATGGACAAATCTTGGCGTCCGTCGGAAATACTGATGCAACCATCCGGCTCTGGAATGCGGAAACGGGTGAACTACTCTACTTGCTGGACGGGCACGAAGATTGGGTAAGTAACATCAGCTTTAGCCCCGATGGTCAAACCCTGGCTTCTGCTAGTGCAGACAATACGATTATTGTGTGGGATGTGGAAACGGGTGAACCCTTGCAAACGCTGAGAGGACATCAAGAAGGTGTGAGAGGTATTAACTTTAGTCCCGATGGCACCATCCTGGCATCTGGAAGTCAGGACAACACCATTAAACTCTGGGATGTGGCAACGGGAGATGTCTTGCAAACGCTGGAAGGGCACCAAGATGGGATTTGGCGTGTCTCCTTCAGTCCCGATGGTCAAACCCTAGTTTCTGCTAGCCAGAATTATGACAGCCAACTCAGCACCATCAAACTCTGGACGGTAGAAACGGGAGAAGAACAACATACCCTGGTCGGACATCAGGATTTTGTTTCGTGGTTGAGTTTCAGTCCCGATGGGAACCTCCTGGCCTCTGCCAGTGCGGATCAAACCACCATTCTTTGGGATGTGGCAACGGGTCAAGCTCTGCGGACACTGCAAGGGCATGATGACGAGGTGTTCATCATTGAGTTTAGTCCCGATGGCACGACACTTGCATCGGGCGGTCGGGATAAAACGATTCGTTTGTGGGATGTGGCAACAGGTGAGGAGCAACGGACACTCACTGGGCATCAAGGTGAGGTGTGGGATCTGCGCTTCAGCCCCGATGGCGCAACCCTGGCATCGGCTAGTGCTGACAGTACGATCAAACTCTGGGATATGGAAACAGGCGAGGAGGTATCTACTCTGAGAGGTCATCAAGGTGATGTGTGGGTGATTCCCTTTAGCCCAGATGGTAGCAAGATTGCATCAGGTGGCTTTGATACAACCATCAAACTCTGGGATATTGCCCCCAGACCAGAACTACGTCCATTGCAAGGGCACAAGGATGTGGTTTTTAGTGTGACCTATAGCCCCGATGGACAAACTCTGGCATCCGGTAGTTTTGACAACACCATTAAGATTTGGGATGTGGCAACCCGCCGCGAATTACAAACCCTCACTGGACACAACGATGTTGTTTTAGGTGTGAGCTTTAGCCCAGATGGGCAAACCCTGGCATCGGGTAGTGTGGACGACACCATTAAGATTTGGAACCTAGAATCTGGCGAGGTCTTACAAACGCTTACGGGACACGACGATGATGTTATCAGCGTGAACTTCAGCCCCGATGGTCAAACTCTAGTATCCGGTAGTTCAGACAATACCATCAAACTCTGGAACATCGAAACGGGTGAGGTCTTACAAACGCTTACCGGACACGATGAATCGGTGTTTAGTGTTAGCTTCAGCACCGATGGGCAAACGTTGGCATCGGGCAGTAGTGATCGAACCATTAAGCTCTGGGATGTGAAAACCGGTGAGCTATTGCAAACCCTGAGTGGACATCAATCTCGGGTTTCAACTACCCGTTTTAGCCCAGATGGACAGACCTTAGCCTCAAGCAGTGCTGACCAAATGGTTAAGCTCTGGGGTGTGGAAACGGGTGAACTGTTGCAAACCCTACAGGGGCATCAAGGGGGTGTTATCAGCGTGAGCTTCAGCCCCGATGGCAAGACTCTAGCTTCAAGTGGTGATGATCGAACCATTAAGCTCTGGGATGTGGACACGGGCGAGCTGTTGCAAACCTTAGAGGGGCATCAAAGTTCTGTTCTTAGCGTGAGCTTTAGTCCGGACGGCACGACGATCGCCTCTGGTAGTTGGGACAACACCATCCGATTCTGGGTATGGGATTTCGATCGCCTGATGACGATGGGCTGCGATTGGATACAGCCGTATTTGGTCACCCGTCCTGAACAGCAATACCTCTGTGAGGGCTATCTGCCACCACAGTAAAAGAGGTGTGGTAAGCATCTTGCTGGAACGGCTCGATGCTTATCGCAGGCGATCGCGTTCTGCTCTATTCAACCGCGATCGCCTTACCGGATAGGCACCGCCAAAGACGTGAGGTGATGCCGCCACAGATGATCCAGTTGATGAGCGGGAATGGTGAGATACAGCATATCGCCAGCGCTCATGGCCGTCTTCAACAGTTCCCAGCCATGAACCGTGCGCTGATGGGTTTCTAGGTAAAGCGGCACAAAGTCAGCCGTCATGGCTGCATCCTGCACAGACTTGCCGCAAAAGGGATGGTGGCTGGTGATGATGGTGGCGATCGCTACCCAGAGAGTATTAGCAGTCATGCCGTTACCCAGAATACGTCCCCCGAGAGCAGCGGCGGCAAAGGAGGGCGCGGATAGCTCCGCTGGACTGAGGACGGCCTCGAAGTCAAACACCTGCTGGGCCAGGGGCGCAAACTGTGGATCTTGGTTGCGCACGATCACGGGAAGCTTGGGAGCCACACCCTTAGCGGTTAGGGCAATTTCTAGGTTGGCGACATCATCACTGGTGACGGCGAGGAGAGCAGCGGCACCTTGAATATTGGCAGCGGCTAAAATCACCGGCAGGCTAGCATCACCGAGAATGGTAGGAACTTTCAGCGATCGCGAGGCGCTGAGGAAACGGTTGTTGGCATCCCGTTCAATCACCACCACATCGCAACCATTGGCCCGCAGTTGGTTCACCGTTTGCACCCCCACACCGCCCAAGCCACAGACGATGTAGTGATTGCGTTGGGGAATACGGATATGGCTCCACAGTTGCTGAAAGCGGCTGCCCAACACAAAGTCATTCAGCAGGGCATAGCAAACGCCAATCACCCCAGCTCCGGCCAGCATCATGATCACGGTAAATACCTTGATGCCCACCCCAGAATCTTCGACAACGCCTTCATTCCCCCCAGCTCCCGTGATCATGCCCACGGAAAAGTAAAGCGCGTCTACCAGGGAGACAGATTGATTAACAGATGTGTAGGTGATGGTGGCGGCAAAAATGGTCAGCAGCAACAGCAGCAGTACGGCTAAGGTGGAGTTCAAGTGGCGCTGGAATTGGCGGACGCTGGCGACAAATTCAGAGAAGTGTTGGGAGAGCGATCGCTTGGCCGTGCGCTGACTGGGCTGGGTGGCAAAAATCAGGCGATCGCCCACCTGGAGGGGATGGCCTTGCAGCACACCGGAAACCAAATCGAGCTGGCTGTCGGCAGGGATGTAGTAGATCAACATACGATGGCGATCGTCCCACAGCCAGCTTAGGGGGCGACCCAGCCAGGGATGGTCAGCGTCGATATATTCTTCATGGATCGGCCAGGTTTTTTGGAAGAGTTGTAGTTGTCCGATGGTGCGGTTGCCCAAAGCAGCAAAGGCAAATACTGGCGCTGATAGCGCGGCAACGCTCATGGTGGTGTGATCGGGCAGGGTGCGATCGAGGCGATCGCCCAAGCTGGTGTTGAACAAACGGTTGATAATGCGAATCTGGGGATTGAGCACCCGCGCTTGGGTGAGGATGGCCAAGTTGAGGGCGTCGTCATTGGCTGCTAGGACGAGGGTATGGGCATCTCGGACACCGGCGGCGATCAGGGTGGCGGCGGCCCGCAGGTTGCCCACGATGATATCGGATTGGAGGCCGGTCAGGTCTGGAAGGTCTGGGGGGCGATCGCCGGCATGGTCGGGGGGATGGTAGGCGGCGAAGGATGGATCAATGGGAGTATCGGTGACCCCCACTACAGCCGTGCCCTGCTGTTTGAGCAAACAAAAAACTTGGTAGCCCGTCCGTCCTAAGCCGCAAATAATGATCTGAGGTTTCATATTGCTTAGCCCATGTAGGGCCAGGTGCTCAGGATAGACATCTATTGTCTAAGTGGGGTGAGAACTGTGGCTGTAGCTGAAAACACGAAGTTACAAAACTTTGATGTTGGTGATTCCCATCCGGATGCTGGGCAGCATAGAAGAAACATGACACTAGCAACCCTCCCTATTTGCCCTATGCGTCGTCCCCTTTCCAAAAGCAACATCCGCCCCAAAATTAGCACCATGCCCCGCCCGCGCTCTGAGTCGGCGGCCTTTCTGGATATCTATAAGCTGACGGTTGAAAAGAAGCGTTTAGAGCATGAATTGATTGCTCTGGATCAGCGACGGCAGCAAATTTGTCAGCGGCTAGCGGTGCTGAACGATCAGGTAAATGGTTTAGAAAACACGGTGGATCAACTGCGGCAGGAGGATGGTTCGCCTGTGCAAGCTGCGCCACCCGCTACATACCATCGTTCTGAAAGCAATTCAACCTTTGATACGATCTTGCTGGATTATTGATAGTAGGTAGGCTCAACCCTCGTCTCATGGTGCCGGGGTTCGACGTCGCTTAACCCTCGTCCCATGTGCTGGGTTTCGGCTTCGCTATCGTAGCCAGCAATGCCCCAATTTGTATCTTGGCGATCGCTCCTACTCGTTCTCGTTGTGCGACAGTAGAGCAATGTTCCGTCACGTTGAGTCATTCCGATGCATCAGGTTTTAGTGATTGTCCATCAAGACACCTCAAACCCCGGCCGCATTGGCCAAGTTCTCCGACACCAGGGCAAACATCTGGATGTGCGCTGTCCGGCTATCGGTGAGGCGCTACCCCAGACCCTTGATGCCTACGATGGGGTGGTGGTGTTTGGTGGGCCGATGAGTGCCAATGACGACCAGACGCTTCCCTTCATTCGCGATGAGCTGGACTGGATTGAAACCGTTGCGTTAACGAGCGATCGCCCCTATCTGGGCATCTGTTTAGGCGCGCAGTTACTGGCGCGGGTGCTGGGCGCGCGGGTGGCTCCCCATCCCCAGGATGTGCGAGAAATTGGTTATTTCCCGATTACGATTACGCCCGATGGGCAAGACGATTTTGGGCGATCGGCGCTCCATGTTTTTCAATGGCATGGGGAAGGGTTTGAGATTCCCGCCAACAGCGTACGTCTAGCCAGCGGCGGCACGTTTCCCAACCAAGCGTTCCGCCATGGCGATCGCGCCTATGGGCTACAGTTCCACCCTGAAATTACCCGCGAGATGATTGATCTGTGGACGACTAAAGCCGCCGATCAATTGCATCTGCCCGGTGCCCAGCCGCGTCATCTGCAATTCCAGTACCACGACTGCCACAGTGGAGCGATCGCCCTGTGGTTAGAGGAATTTTTGGATAACTGGCTGGATGCCGATGCCTGTTCTGCTGCTGCCTAGAATTCAAGATTCTCCGGTGGTGATGAGCGCAATCCCCTCACGATGAACGACGAGGTTGACGATCAGCCGTCGAACTCACGGTTTAAAGGCGTTACAGATCTAGCCGTAGCCATGCTCAGCCAGGAATGCAGCGGTAATCGGACTGTCTTGGGTCATGGTCGTCATGGCATCCAAGGATTGCAGGGCTGCCGAGGAGCCATGGGGGGCAAGGCGGAGAAACTTTTCTACATACTTACCTAAAACATCGCCTTCCAGGTTGACGCGATCGCCCGGTTGCAGAGCGTGAAGATTGGTATGGGCATAGGTAAGGGGAATCACGGCCACCCAAAAGGTCGTGCCTTGGGCATCGCAGTCTGCCACTGTCAAACTCACGCCATTGATGGCAATACTACCCTTGGGCACAATGTAGCGCGAGACCCGAGGATCCTCGACCCGGAAGACCATTTCCCAAGAGTCGTGGGTTTGGGCAACTGAGTCTAGATAGCCGATGCCGTCAATATGCCCGGTGACGAAATGCCCGCCCAGCTTACTGCCCACCCGCAGAGATGGTTCGAGGTTCACCCGTGCTGTGCCCTGAATGCCTCGAAGGCTGGTGCGCTCTAGGGTCTCGGGAGAGGCATCGGCAAAGAAGCCCGTTGCCCAATGGTGGGTCACCGTGAGGCAAATGCCATCCACCGCCACGCTATCACCGAGGGACAAATCGGCAAATACCCAATCGGGCGTGGTGTCATCCCAGGTAATCTGTAGGCGATCGCCCTCCACGGGGGTGAGGCTGCCCAAGGTTTGCACTAATCCAGTAAACATGGCAATGATCGGTTCTGCTAGGGGCTGCGCGGACAAGATGGGTTTTGAAGCAGATTCTTGAACCCAATTAGACAGTTCCAATTAGATCATTAAATTAGATATTAAAAAAGGCGAGTCACAAAGAACTCACCCTTTTTAATCTACGGTCTGATAAGTTGATAACGGGCCAGGAGGGATTCGAACCCCCGACACCGTGGTCCGTAGCCACGTGCTCTAGTCCACTGAGCTACAGGCCCTCGCTCAGAAACTAATACTATCACAGGTTCTTAAAAGATGTCATCTAATTTTTCAAATTTCTTAGATGGTTCAGCGGCCAAGGTTGCAGCGACGTCCCTCACTCATCTAGATGCCCAGGGGCAGGCGCAGATGGTGGATGTGTCTGATAAGTCAGTGACCCTCCGACGGGCGATCGCCACGGGACGGGTGCGCATGACGGCGGCGACTCTGGAGACGATTCAGGCGGGCAATGCTCCTAAGGGTGATGTGTTAGGTACGGCGCGGCTGGCGGGCATCATGGCGGCGAAGCAAACAGCGATGCTGATTCCCCTGTGCCATCCCCTGCCCCTGCAAAAGGTGGAGGTGACCCTAGAGCCGGATCCAGATCTGCCGGGGGTGGTGATTCGGGCGGAGGTGAAAACCAAGGCAGAGACGGGGGTGGAGATGGAAGCCCTGACGGCGGTTTCCGTGGCGGCGCTCACCCTCTATGACATGGCGAAGGCGTTGGAAAAATCCATGGTGATTGAGGATATTCATCTGGTTAGCAAGACCGGCGGCAAATCGGGGGACTACAGTGCTGGCTAGAATTGCAGGGGTGTGCCACTCTGGGTGAAGTTAACCGCGTCAATGTCCCAATCGGGATGTTGGGTGAGGGTGCGCTGGAGGCTGCCGAAGAGTGCTGTTTGCTCGCAGAGGGAGAGGGCCTCCAGGGAGCGGCGAGACTGACTCGACAACCGGATATCGAGGGTGAGGGTGCGATCCTGTCGGTGGAATCGATAGCCGAGCAGGCTGATGTCATCTGGAATCTGGGTTGCTAACAGATGATCTACGGTTGCAGTCAGGGCTGTGTTGTTGGGAACAGGGAGGGGCTGGGGCGCAAAGTCGAGACATTGGTCATCCAGGAGATATAGGGTGATGATAATGGTCTCAACCGTAGGCTCAACGGTGGTCTCAAGGCCTGGTGAAGATGGAGATCTGGTCGGGCTGAGGTCGTCAGATGGGAGCTGATCGGCAGTAGGTTCTGGAGAGCGATCGCCCTCCATGGCTGCGCAGCTACTGAGGAGTCCTACTAGCCCTAGCGTCAAGATCCAGATCGCTCCCCGATTAATTGAATGCATGGTTGTATGCCCCATCTGTCAACTCCCCGCAGATCCTGGCCACTCCTGCTCCTAGGCTAACAGGGGTGATGATCCAGGGACGAACCCCGACACCTAGAGTTGCGAGCAGACCTCCGAAGACCGCTTCAGGATAACGCGACAAACGCTACAGTAGATCTGCGATAGAGCCGCGATGTTTATAGGCTGACCATGAGTAGTGCTTCCGAACATGACTATGTAGACCCCAAGTCTGGCGCAACACCGGAGGGGGGCGATGCCCAGAATCCCACACCACCAAGCGGACGTCCAGCGCAGGGTGACGACGATCGCAACTGGGCTGACCCAACGACTCGGGATAGCGATCTAGGAGATACCTCGCTCCAGGCAGCGATCGCTGTGGATCTAAAACCGCCGCACATGAACACCACCGTTCCGCCCCTCAGCCTTGTGGAAACGGCCTTTTTGTCTAGCGCGGCCGGATTAATTTGGCTGGTGAGCTACTACCTCAGCCTCAGCCCCTGGATGCGCATCTTTTTTCCCACCCCCATCGCCTTGGTCTATCTGCGCTGGGGCGGGCGGGCGGCTTGGATGGCGGCGCTGGTGACCAGCTTGCTGCTGTCGGTGCTCATGGGCCCCTACCTCAGCTTGCTGTTCTTCATTCCCTACGGTCTTTTGGGCGTTCAGTTAGGGGCCTTGTGGAAACGCGGCGCGCCTTGGAGCGTGTCTATTGGTCTGGGTACCCTGATTTCAACCCTCAGCTTCTTCTTCCGCATCTGGCTGCTGTCGATTTTCCTTGGTGAAGATATTTGGCTGTACCTCACCAATCGCATTGCTGATTTTGTGGATTGGCTGACCGCCATCCTTGTCAGTTGGGGCATTCTGGGCATTGGTGCCTATGGTCGCCCTGACCTCACCTTGGTGCAGCTTCTCACCTTGGGCGCAGTGATTTTAAGCGATTTGGTCTATCTCTTTACGGTGCACCTGGGAGCTTGGGTGTTGCTCAGCCGTCTTGGTAATCCCATTCCCGATCCGCCGGAGTGGGTGCAGATCTTGCTAGAGGAGGAAAGCTAGGCGTGGGGGCAGCGATGGTGCGCAGCCACAGCCAGCTTGAGATCAGTGAACCATGGCTGCAGCAGACCCAGGGGCAAGGGTGGCAGTTTGTCTGTCTATTGGGCTTTACGGAAACCGCCCTGCTGCCCGGCATCTCAGCGGCGGGCGCAACCCCTGAGGATCGCCAGTTTACCGCGATCGCTGACGCCGAATTTCTATACCACGGCCCCCAACCGCAACCGCGCTATCCCTTACCACCGCTGCAGGCTGGTGCATCGCCGGTTTTGATCGCTCGGGCTGTGATGGCTGCTCAAGCCATGCCGTTAACGCTCTTCAATACGGGCCTGCACCAGCCTCCCCCAGCTCCCTATGTTGACCTAGGGGGAACCCCAGCCGCCTGCGTCAGTCAGGGACAGGCTCTTGACCTGGCAACGGTGCAGCATCTGTTTCACCAAGGATTAGCCTGGGGCGATCGCTTGGCCGTGACCCATGCCGATCGCGCCATCCTCCTCAGTGAATGCGTGGTGGGCGGTACGACGACGGCCCTCGCGGTGTTGCTGGGGCTAGGCTGGCCGGTGACCGGGATGGTCAACAGCAGCCATCCCACCTGCAATCATGGGCAAAAACAAGCGATCGCCCGCCAAGGACTGGATCGCTGGCGGGCGAGAATGGGCTGGAGCGAGCTACCGGCTCAGGGACAGATCGATCCGCTACAAGTGGTGGCTGCTGTGGGAGATCCGATGCAGATTGCTGCTGCTGGTATGGCGATCGCTGCTAGCCGTCGTCAACGGGTTTTACTGGCGGGCGGCACCCAAATGCTGGCTGTCTATGCCCTGGCCCAAGCGATCGCTCAGTACCATGCCGTAGACTGGCAGCGCCATCGCATCATGGTGGGTACGACCCGCTGGGTGGTGGATGATCCCACCGGCAATACCCTTGGCTTGGCCAACCTGCTGCAAGCTCCCCTGATCTCGACGAACCTCAGTTTCGCCACCTCTCGCTATGCGCAACTGCGGGCCTACGAACAGGGCTATGTCAAAGAAGGGGTAGGAGCGGGGGGGAGTGCGATCGCTGCCTATCTCAATCAAGGCTGGCAGCAGTCTCAGCTATTAGCCGCCATTGAGCAACTGGCTGCCCAGTTAGACCATTCGTCCACTCCTCAGGTTTCGAACTAGCTAGATTAGGGGCAGCTCATTCGACCTGTGGATCAGACGACTCAGCAGAGAATCTCAGATGGCGTCGGTTGCCCATCTGGCTCATCTGCTTAATAGTGGACACGCTTGGATAGCAACTGCTCTTCTAGGGCAGCGATGCGGTTATAGGCAGCGGTCAACTGGGCCGTTAGCCGCTGAATTTGTACATCCGGAGAGAGCGATCGCTCCCCGGTGTAGCGATCGGAGTTGGAATAGCCTTCATCAATCAACACATCTTTATAGTCGAAGTCTGGATCGAGCCCAGCCACGCTACGGTGCGAATGATACCCAGGACTATCATTGAGGCTGACCTGACTTGTACCAGAGTTCGAGATGTCTAACTTGGATAGGATTTCTGAGGTCTTGCTATCCAGTCGCTCAACGATCTGATGTAGTGCGTCAACCTGTATATGTAAGGTATCGACTTGCTGGTGGAGTGGATCCATGTGACGCCATTGTGGGTGTATTCGTTCATCCCATCATAGGAACGGATAGGTCAAATCAGGGGTTATTCCTGAATCATTTAACCTTTGGATCCGAGCTATGTTGAGAGTCCCAGAAGAGCGATCGCACCTAGCCCCTGAATGTATTGAATCAAGGGCATTGAACCAAGAGTTTGCATGGATTTAGACTGTAACAAAATCTATATCTCTACCCCACAAAGATCGACGAAGATCAGCCTAGGATTTATGGATGAAGAATCTGTTTAGATCATGCGTAAACCTAGCTTAAGCGTAGCTTTCTAAGCAGGTTTACTGAATGTTGAGATGGGTGTGATCCATCAGATTCTGAACGAGATGAACGTGGTTCCGATCCAGGAAGAATCCTACCGAAATGACGCATGATTCACGGATGAATCTATTAAGGGCTGTGCCTTGTAATGGCGTTTAAATTGGATCAGTACGGGGCGTTATCCCGGCAACCTCGGAAGGTCAGAGGACGGGTTTGCGTCTCAGTCTAAAATCTGAAGGGAGCGACTTAACTATGTATAAGTACTTATAAGGCGGACTCAATTTAATGAAGCTAAGGTGTCGGGTTTCGGCTGCGCTCAACCCTCTTCTCGTCATGAAGCTGAGGTGTTGGGTTTCGGCTGCGCTCAACCCTCTACTCATCAGGATTGGAGCCTTGAGCGGCGTCGAAAGGCTTGCCAATAGCTACGTTTTCCCACGTCATGATGCATGGCTTCCGCAGTTTCCCCAATCCTGTCATGCAGGCAGCAGTGGATCAACAAGGCAAAAAAAACTAGGGCGGCAAAACTAGCTGGAGAAAGAGGAGACAATTGGCTAGGCTAGGCACAGAGGCGAGAACAGGGTGAGGCAATCAAGATGGT